>JBEPYC010000197.1:0-7624 GCA_041641555.1 Chitinivibrionales bacterium
TCGTTCCCGACCACCAGCACCGTCCGCTCCGACAGCGCCAGGCGGTCCACCGGGCGGCCGGCCGCGTCGGCGCCGAGCACCATGTACCCGTAGTCCGCCAGCTCGTCCATCAGCACTTCCGGCTGGGCCTGCACCACCGGCGTGCGGAACAGCGCACCGGCCGCGGCGCGTACCGCCTTCGGGTTCCTGAGAAATTACGGCGTTGGAGGGGATTTCGTCATGATAAATCCGCTCTCTGACCGCCAGACGCAATCCGATGTCGTAGAGTTTCTGCCGGGCTTCTTCGAACGGTGTCGAGCGCAAGTCAGGGACCGTCACCCATCCACGGTCGACTTTCACGATCCGGGGCATAATCATTTTATCCACGATAAGCATCCCGGCAAGTCCGGCCACAAACATACTCACAAGTGTCAGCGGGATTACAATCGTCCAGAACTTCTTCTTCGGAATGCTAATCACATAGTTTTGTTTCATCCAGAATCACCAGTCTCTTTCTGTCTATAGTAATGTAGCCTTTTTTCTGTAACTGAGAAATCACGCGAGAGACGGTCTCCCGACTCGTGCCCGCGCGGTCTGCAATCGCCTGGTGAGTGGGGCGATTCTCTACCACGGTCATGTTGTCGATCCGCCTGCCCTTCTCGCTCCCGATCTGAAGAAGCACATCTGCGATTCGCCCGTATACACTCATCAAAGAGAGCGTGCTGATGTGTCGATTGGCTTTTCTCAATCGGTGCGACATCTCTACCAGCATCGTCGTTGCCATCGTTGGCTGCGATTTGAGCAATTCCAGAAAGCTTCGCCGGTACAGCATGAGCAGGCTGCAGGGTTCTGCCGCAACTACCGACGCACTTCGCGGCTCTCCGTCGAGCAACGCCATTTCACCAAAAAAATCACCTTTTTGCAGAGATGCCAGAATCGTCTGCTTACCTTCAGTGGTAAATACGATTACGTTCACCGATCCTTCGAGAATAACGAAAAAACTTCGATTGTTTTTATCTTCTTCCTGAACGATAATCTGGTTTGCGCTGAAGTTCCGCGGAACCATTGCCGAACATACCGCTTTGCATTCAGCTGGAGAAAGTCCGGAGAAAAGCGGAACGCGGGCAACAAACGATTCCATATCGTATTTGTCCATTAATTTGGTGTCCCGGCAAGATTGTTGAGTCGCTCCAGACGCGAGAGTGCCTGTTTGCCGAAACGGCCCCGTTCCCCGTCTGATTGAACAATTTTTTTGTAAAGGTTTCGAGCCTTGTCAAATTCTTCCATGCGTTCATACAACCGTGCAGCTTCGAGCTCTGCCGTCACGCCCCACTTACCCGCGTCGGCATAGAGATAGGGGACTTTCAAATACTCGGAAACGGCCTTCTGGTGTTCACCCAGGCGGGAATGGCAGGTCGCTATCCAGTATACGATTTCCGGTTTGTCCACGGGGTCGGGGTTTTCATTGGCCTTGTTAAAATACCCGAGGGCATCCTGAAATTTCGATGCCTGAACCATGCAGAACCCGATCTTTATGTTGAGTGCCGAAGGCGAAGTGCGTTCGGGAAAGGCTTTTCCGACATAGGTATACATATCGGCGGCATCGTCCCACGACGATATCTTTTGAAATGATATCGCAGCATTGTGCGCGGCACGGAACCGAAGGTCTGCATCCGACGTCTCGAATTTGGTCACTTCTCTGAACAGCTCAGCTGCTTGAAGGTGGTTTTCCTGACCGTGAAACACCATAGCCATCTTAAACTTTGCTTCAGGAACCAGATCGCTCTGGGGGTACTGAACCGCAAATTCTTTGAATTCGGTAAGAGCACCATCCTCCTGTTTCGCATAAAACTGAGCAAGCCCTTTGTGGTATGCGGCATCATCCACATACTCGGTCTCTGAATACTTGTCCACGATATAGGCAAAGCGATTCAATGCCTTATTGTACTCCTTTTTATTGAGAAGATACAGTCCTTCGTGGAAAACGACTTTGGCCATGACTCCGGGATAATCCTTTTCGTACGTCTCCTTGAGAAACCTGATTTTTTTGTCGGCACGCTTGGCTTTCCCATCCATAATGAGCGAACTGACCAGTCCACTCAAGGCCTTCAAGGTATCGTCGCGAGATTCTGCGCGCTTGTAGGCGTTGTCGAAAGCCACAGCCGCCTCGTCATAGATACTGTTGGAAAAGTAGAGGTCCGCAGTGCGAATCGAGGTCTCCAGGAAACGGTCAAACTGCTCGTACGACAAAGCTTTTTTATAGAAATCGATTGCCTTGTAGCTGTCCTTCGATGCTTGTGCAATTCTCCCCAGTTCGTAATGTGCCTGGGCTTTCATCGAGGCCGGAAGTTCTCCAGCGGTGCTGGATTTGAGTACTTCCACGGCTTGATCAGTCTTACCAATCCGTGCCAGGCAAATGCCAAGGCCAAACCGCGCCTGCTCGGATTGCTCACCATCAATGAAATCTTGAAGGTATGACTTGAAATTGCTGAGTGCCTCCAGCACCTGCCCGGTATGTAACTGTGCAAAAGCCATTTCGAAACGGGCCTGATTGGCAAATGAACTGAAAGGATAGTTGGTAAGAAGTTCCTTGTAGACGATCAGGGCACCTTGGTGATCACCCTTGATTTTCAGCATCTTCCCCTGCAGAGAGAGAACTTCCGCTCGATGCTCCGATTCCTGAAATCGTGAGAGGAAACTCCCGATGACCGTTTCTGCCGTATCAGCACGGCCAACCGCAAGGAGGTTACGGGTTAGCCCGGTAAGTGCGTAGGGTAGCATGCTGTCGTTGGGGCATTTTGCAGTAAAAGTGGCGTATGCCTCGGCTGCTTTCCCCGAAAACCGCTTGTCCACCTGGCGAGCACGCTTCTCGTAATGACGCGCAATGGAGAGGAGGACCCTGGGTGCATACGAGCTGCCAGGGTAGGACCGAAGGAATTCCTCGTATTCACCCACGTTTGGATCATTGAGCATCATCAATGCATAGGCGGCATCATCGGTATACTCTGTTTCCTGAAAGCTATCAAGAACAGCCCGATAAGTTTTCACCGCCTCTTCTTTCATGTAGGAAGCAGTCTCCTGAACTTCTTCCATTGTTCCCTTGGCATAGAGTTTTTCGAGCACTCCTCCTTTGAGGACCATCGCCCGCGCAACAATGGTATCCGGAGGTGTCGGTTCCATGGCAAGGACCGATTCATAGATCTCCAGCGCCTTGTCATATCGACGAAGGTGGGATTCGTAGATATCGGCGAGACGCCAAATCAGTTTTCCACGGGGAATCCCCCGCATGGATGCTTCGGTGATCTCGGTGAGGGCCAAGGCAGCACTTTCGGCATCGAGCAAATGAAAGTTTCTCAGGTAATCCGCGCGCTTCTCGGCCTTGTCGGCCAAATCCTGATCCGGACACGACTCCGCCACATGTTCGTACTGCCGCAGTGCAGCCTGGTATTCCTCTTTGGCCTCCCGGCATTGGGCAATCGCATACAAAGAGGGATAGTAAAACTGGCTCGAGGCATAATGACGGAGGATTGTCTCATATTCCCTGATTGCCGCACCATATTTTCGGTAGTTGCTCTGAAGAATAGATCCGATCCTGAAAATAACCCGGTCTTTCTGCGATCCTAAAGGAAGGCGAAGATATCGCCGGTAGACGGTAATCGTGCTGGAAAGAAGATCATTGGCAAAGTAGAGGTCACCCATCTTAAGGAGTGCCCGGGAACCAAATTCGCCTGCAGAATCGACTTCAGCCAATCGACGAAGAGTCTCGATAGCTTTGGAGAAGTCTCCCTGTCCGGCATGACACTCTGCCAGACGATACATCGCCTTGTTTTTCTGAGGGGCTTCCTGGTCTCTTGACAAGACTCTCTCGTACAGGGCCGCGGCTTTCTCAAACTGCCTGGCTTTCCGAGCCGTTTCAGCCCAGGAAATAAGCATCGGCGATTGCATCTCTGCGCCGCTTGAGGATACGGCAGTTGCCAGTGATTCGTACACCGTAAGCGCCTGCTCATGATCTTCTCGCTCAAGAAGAAGGGTAAGGTATTCGCGGAAAGCTTCTTCTTTTTCAGGGTATTCGACATTACTGTATTTCAGCAATTCGGAGAAAAATTCAGCCGCTTTCTGGTTTTTCTGCATCCGTCGCGCAAGGAGCGCTTTTCGGTAGAGGATACGTGGTTGATAGTCCTGATCTTCGCCCCACTGATCCTGGGCATCGGCGAGTGCCTCCCAAGCGCGCGGATATTGTTTGGACTGAATCAGCAGTGATGCAAGAGAGAGAAAGGCATCTTTTGAGGTAGCGTGTTTCGCAAAACGGCGGGTGTAGAGTGTATAGAGCTCCATTGCCCGTTCGGTATTGCTGTCCTTATACGCACACTGCGCTGCCAGAAACAGTGCATTCTGCGCTTTGGCACTCCCAACATATCTTTTCCAGTAGAGCTGATACCATTCCGACGCTTCCCGGTAGGCTTCCGAGGATCTTTGGCTTTCCGCGGCAAGCCAGGTGGCCTCCATGGCATTGTCATCCGCTGGGTAATTCCGAAGATATTCCTCAAAACGGTCTGCAGCCTCGCGACTGTTTCCCATTTTGTAGTGGCAAAGAGCGATTTTGAAATGTACGAGGGGATCCTTTTCCGTATCCTCTCTCATGCTCAGGTATTTATCATACTGCTCCAGGGCGAGATTGTAGAGCTGATCATTGAAGAAACGCTGAGCGAGGTTGTACGAAGCTGAAGCCGTTTCCGAGGCATGGGCGAAAACGCATGCACAAACAACGGTGAAAACGGACGCGCGAAGGAACAGACGAATCATCGGAGCACTACCTCCCGGCAAAATTCTGGCACCAGATCTGAAACGAACCCGACAAAGATGTTGGGAAGCATGCGCGAAAGCCCGGAACACCCTGTCGGTATGACTGACAGGGTACAAGTTCGAAACATCCCGGACGGCGAACTATTCTCCAGTTTCACGTCATAGAGGTCCGTCTGCGGCAATCCGTAACTCCCGCTGGTCTCAAAGATGTCGGAGATGGTGACATGCAGATTAGCTATGCAGCCACAATGAACCGGAGAAGCCAGAAGATGTATCGTTATTTCAGACCTTGGAAGTGGAGTAAGCCTTTCCAGACGGCATTCTCACTCAAAATACTACAACATTCAGGCAACTATCAACAGATAGGCCGGGATTTCCTCACATAAAGGATGTACCCGAAAATAACGCAGCTCCTCATCAGCGGAATATTCTGAATTGCAGGTACGAGGGAAGCTTTCTACACGCACAAAAAAAACGGCTCGATGCGCGGGCCGTTTTTTGGGGAAGCCATGCTTCACATTCTTTCTTAATCAAAATCAAACAAATCGTGTTTCGGCAGATCGTCGATACCAATCGGTTCTTCCTTCTCCGGGGGCGACGGTTTCAGGACCAGGAAATAGTAGGCTGCCGCTGCAGCAGCCCCGCCCCCGGCCGCTCCCAGGGTGATCGGGAGTACAGGGGACTTTTTCTCGGCAACAGCGTATTCTTCGGCTTTCTCGGGGTCCGTTGACCATTTGTAGCTGAAACTGATAATGTTATACTGATCGGTTACCTGTATCTCCGGTACTGCCTCGATGTCAAACGTTACCATAACCACATCGTGCCACTCGGGATTGAGCCCTTTGATCTGCTCGTTTACATTGACGCGCTGCTTTTCCAATGAGAATCCGGTGATCGGAGGCTCTGCCTGGGATTGTATGGGGGAGGTGCCCAGCTCGGTATCATTGAACTCGAAAATCAGTTCCATTTCTTTGCGATCAACCTCATAGAAGTAACTGGAAGGCTTATCGCGAAAGATGAAGTAACAGGTAACGATCTTCTCGTCTTCAGTCTCTCCCGGTTCACTTGAAATCTGAATACCCTCAACTACAGCATTCTGAATATGGGCGGAAGGATCCTCCACAGGTTGGGCCCAGACCGGTACATACAGGCGGGTCAAAAGGATTGAAACAGCCAGAATGGCCTTGAAATAATGGTGCATAATCGGATTTACCGTTCCTTTCTTCTTCCCTTATCCGGCCGTGCCGGAACAGTGTGCGGTCTGTTTCCGCTGCACGTTAAAGCTCGCAGAACAGCGCAGATCACACCATAATTATACTACCCGCTCTGAAAACAAGTCAAGGATGCTCACCCTGCCCCGGTTAATAGTCGCTACTGAAGTATAACCGTGGCCACACAGTAATGCTTTTCGTGACTAACACTGACAAAAGGGCATGTGATACCATCTTCGGTCATCGATTCCCGCAGACGCTCATCACAAATGTCCAGAAACGGTTTCTCCCGCTCCGGTCGAGCGAGCTGAACACTTTTCCACCCCGAAATCTTCTGGAGGTTTCGCGGCAGTGCCTTGTAGAATGCTTCCTTCACTGCCCACCTTCCGGCGAAGGGAATCTGCTTCTGAATATGCTTGGAGCAGAATGTTATCTCCGAAGGTGTAAAAACCTTGTTCAAGAACAAATCCCCGTACCTGGAGATCATTTTCGTAATTCTATCTATCTCGACGATATCGACTCCGAGCCCTTTGATCATTTCATGAACCGCTTAAGTAGAATGTACCATACAAAAAGATCGGAAACCCAGTGAGAAAAACACTGTCGGCAACCACAATGACTGGAATGCGCTCAGGGAGCCAGGCTGCCCTCGGCAGATGAAGAGGACATTTCATTGCCGACAGGCACCTTTTTGAGACTTTCGATATTGATTTCAAAACCGATCGATGCCAGATGTGTCGCCCGCGGCTCCTGTCCTGCATAATATCCGGCCTCTTCGGTAAACATAACGTAATCGAATTTCATAGGCCCAAACGCCAGGCCAACTCCAAAGGTGGGATAGCCCTGGTTTATTCCGGCACGAAGCGCGACGTATTTCATGTCGATTTCAGCTCCGGCGTGAAGCTTCTTGGGAAAGTGCTCGTATCGACCCGATTTCTCTTCGAATCCGATCAGATCGGCAATCTCCAGGGCAAGGATAATGTTTCTAATGAACGCCACTTCTTCGATTGCCGGGAAATAGTAGGCTCCACCGATGTCAAGCTGGGGGATGACCATGTTGCCACCGACGACGCCGAAAATGTCTTTGACAACGTATGCGAGACGAAATCCCCCGAAATTATGCATGAACCCTGCATCGAAACTGGCTCCATGCTGCACGTTGCCCAGCTGATCGACTATGCCCAGCGAGTTGAAAATGTTCTGGCTTATATCTTCGGTCAGCTGTATGTTTTCGGTAAACGTTGCCACGTATTCGTCCAGGGGAGTGCGCTGTATGTATTCCAGCGACATCCCGAAATAGTGGTCTTCGTCTTTGAGTGGTATTCCGACGGCCCAGGTAAATACCAGATCCCGGCGCCCCTTGAAAACAAGCTTGGGCACGAAATGTCCGGTTTCCAGACGTGCCCCGAACGGAACCGTTCCGTAGACACCAAAACCCAGGTTTTTCGTCGCAATGGTTATCTCAGGGATATATTCGAAATTGATCCATTGACCATCCACTGTTCCGAGTGCCGAAATCAGCTCCTGATCATTAGCGATCTCATCAACGTTATCCATCTGGTCGCCGTACTCGGCAATAAGGTCGGTGTAGTCGGTGATATTCCCATCGATACGAGTAATGAGCGGGCGGG
>JBEPYC010000198.1:0-1212 GCA_041641555.1 Chitinivibrionales bacterium
AGGTGCGAAATTTCTTCGCGCGTGATTTTCCGAACCCGAAAAGACCGCCATCCATGAATCCCTTCATTTGTCCTTGCGCTCGTCGATTCGCCCAGGCGAATAGCCCAAGTATGAGAATCCACGGAAGAATGAGAATCCCAAGACGAAACAGCCATGGCTGCTCAGCGGCTTCTGCCGACACAGCCACTTCGTTCTTGTCCAGGAGTGGGAGCAGTTCCGAGTCTTCCACCGGGGGTTTTCGAGTGAGAAAAGACGAGTAGGCCTTCTCCCCGTCCTCTCCAGCAGTTTCTGCGCTGTATTCTGTTTTGAACTCCCCCCTGATTTCCTGTCCTTTCATAACAATACTGGCCACATTGCCGTCTGCGACCTGTTGCTTGAAAGTCGTGTAGGTTATCTCCGCATGTTGCGAATCCTGGAAAAGCGAAGAGCCCACTGCCCACAAGAGAAAGGCAAAAACAAGCCACGGGAGCAATTTCGCCCATGGGCTCTCAGGGGGACGTTGCCGCTTATTGGAGCTGTCAGGGTCTCGCTCCTGGTCAAATTGAGGATTCTCCCTCCTGTGCTCATCTGCCATATGTTACCCGTTTCGAAAAAGGTCCAGAAATCTCTTTTCATACTGTTCGTAAACGCCCCATCGGTCCAGCTCGGCCTTTAAATCCGAGGCCCGGGAATGATCGTCTTTCACTTCCCTGAACATCTGCTCTATTCGCCAGATTGCATCAGTCGGCACATCCCTGCCTTCTTCTATATCACTTATTTCCGACTGCATCTTGGCCGAACGGACTTCGGGATTATCCAAATCGGGTTCAAATTCCTGCTCTTGATCTTCCTGAACTGCCGAAGGGAAGAACTCCCGAATCTTTTCTTCGATGGATTCGAGTGTGCCGTCCATCTCTTCAGCCATGTTCTCCATATCCGATAGATCCAGAGGTGTATGAAGCATTTCTCCCATTGCACGAAGGACCTCCACGGATGCCTTCGGGTAGGAAAGTGCTCCTGCATAGGATGGAATACTCGCAAGCAGGCACCCTGCGTCTATATCATGAAAAGAGGCAATTCCCAGCAGAAGCCCGCTGAGGCCATTGATTTTCCCTGTGTGCATTGGATCCAGCCCAAACGCCTCGAGTCGCTTAAGGAGCCTATTACTATTCGATGCGCATAATACCTTAGAGCGCGCATGATGACTGATCGGTTTCACAAACGCTTCGGCCG
>JBEPYC010000198.1:1222-5043 GCA_041641555.1 Chitinivibrionales bacterium
AACGTTCCGCTAACTCCAGTTTTGAATGAATGACCGATATGCTTTCTTTACCGCTGACCTGGGCCGTAGTTTCGAAGAAAATCAGGTCAGGAGCCCGGGTGTAATGAAACACGCTGTTCGGAGCATCCGGAAACTTGGCCAGACCTTCTTTCACGACCATCGATTCAGGGACAACAAGAGTGCTCATGTCCAGTTCTGCAAAGGGTACTGCATCGAGTTGGTTCCGGAGGTAATCGATGCTGAGAAGTCCCACATTGCCTACACCGGGCCACCCGACCAGTAACGTGGGGGGCGAGCTAAAATGTATATCAGATCGTATGTTCATGTCTCTCTCCCAGTTTCGTTGTTTCTTCCCACCTCATTTTAGCGCAACAATTATGCCGAAATGGTACCGCCTGATTCCGGATACGGAAAGTAGCTGATTCCGAATTCGATAAAGTTAGGCATTTTTTTCACGAACATGGATTGATGAGCACGGCAACCAGAGGCTCAGAAATCATTGAAGAAAGCCGACGCTATGACGAAGAAGACGCGTCTGGCACAATCATTGCCTTCAACACTGTGATGAACCGCAATGCCCCGAGAAAAAGGAAACTATCCAGAGGCAAATCAAATGCAGAAAAAGCTGGTGAAGTGGAGAACAAACCGGCTTCGAGTTTCAGACGTGGAAATCAAAGACACCCTACTACATTTATTCGATAGAGTCTCGCAGTGAAAGGAGCAGCTTGTGCAGCATCGCATCTCAAAGATAGGACTCTTGGCGGCAGTACTGTTTACTACATTGATTATGTTCGAATGTACATGTACTTTTGCCGAAACCGATCGTCCGAAAAAGGGTTCCATTCAGTTTGGAACACGAGAAAAACCGGATATCGGTGATGTAGATTTCGCGGACAAATTTCCTGCGGTAGCAGAAGCCGTGATCCCGTCGGTGGTTTCGGTCATTCCAACAAAAATCGATACGGTCGCATTCTACAGAAACCCATTCTATCGGTTTTTCGGAGAAGAAGAAGAGCAGCAGAGAAACCCTTTCGATTTCTTTTTTGGTCCCCCGCAGGGGAGGGGCGGAGAGCCGGAAGTAGAAAAGAGAGAGAGACGGCAACAGGGCCTCGGTTCAGGGGTGATTGTCTCTAAGGAAGGGTACGTTCTGACCAATTACCACGTCATTGCGGGTGCCGATGAAATTGAGGTGCTCCTTGCCGATGAACGTCAGTTCAGTGCAACAATCGTGGGTTCCGATTCGCTTTCGGATGTGGCGGTGCTCAAGATCGGTGGTTCACCAAAAAATCTACCGGTAACCTACATGGGTAACTCCGAGGATCTTCGGACGGGCCAGTGGGTAATGGCGGTTGGTAACCCGTTCAGTCTCACACGCTCGGTGACCGCGGGTGTTGTGTCGGCCCTGGGACGAAGTGTGACGGGTACGGGAAGATACGAGGATTTTATCCAGACTGATGCCGCGATTAACCCTGGTAACTCAGGGGGGGCGTTGGTGAACCTGGATGGCGAACTCATCGGGGTCAATACGATGATATATTCGCAAACGGGCGGATTCATGGGAATTGGCTTTGCAATCCCTATCAACATGGCCCGAAGAGTAATGGAGCAAATTATCTACGAAGGCGAAGTGACACGTGGGTGGATAGGTGTCACGATTCAGCCGTTGGATGCTGAAACCAGAGAAGCTCTTGGTCTTGATCGGACAGGCGGTGGGGTTTTGATTGGCGATGTCTTTGATGGCCAGCCGGCAGCCGAGGCGGGCATGCAACGGGGGGATGTCGTTGTTGCAATCGATGGCCAGGAGGTCGGATCACCAAATGAGTTGCGTAACATGGTTGCCGCTTTGCAGCCGGGGGAGACGGTCCCGTTTACGGTGATACGGAATGGAAAAGAGCGTAAGCTCCAGGTAACCATTACCGAACGCAATCCTGAGGAAATTGAGCAGCTTTCATCTGGTCAGCGTCAAAGACCATCTCAGCAGCAGGAAGAGAATGGAACGGAAGCCGAAGCGCTCGGGATACAAGTGACAAATCTCACGCGAGAGCTGCGACAGAATTACGATATCGACCAGCGCACCAAAGGCGTCATCGTGACCCAGGTAAGCCCCGCATCGAAATTTCGTGGAAAACTCACCCAAGGTGACGTGATTATGCAGATAAAAGCCGAAGGGAAATCCGCTCAGAACCTTACTTCGGTGAAGGATTTTCGGAATGCAATAGATGGTATCCAAGAGGGAAATTCGGCAGTACTACTTGTACAGCGCCGGGGTTCGACGCTGTATGTCTCCTTTCGGAAGTGAGGAGACGACAACGTCCAGGGGAGCGGTATGAAAACATCGGACACGGTGACAATCGGTTCGGCTGAACCGGTTGTCATTGGTCAGCATGCGCGAACGGTTCTCGAGTCCAGGTATCTTCGTAAGGATGCCAAGGGACAGATTGTAGAATCTCCGGACGACCTATTTGACCGCGTCGCTGCAGCAGTAGCTGAAGCCGAGAGATGCTTCAAGAGCGGTCCCGGTTATCTCCAGACGCGAGATCGATTTCGCGCCATGATGCAGAATCTGGACTTCCTCCCGAATTCCCCTACGCTCATGAATGCGGGTACGTCGGTTGGGCAGTTGGCCGCCTGCTATGTTCTGCCGCTGGAGGATTCTCTTCACAGCATCTTCGGTGCTCTCCACGATGCTGCACGTATTCACCAGAGCGGCGGGGGAACCGGCTTTGATTTCTCTCCAATCCGTCCCGCCGGAGACACGGTTTCTTCAACCCAGGGGCCTGCATCGGGACCCGTTTCGTTCATGGAGGTATTCGACCACGCTACGGGCGCCATTATCCAGGGAGGGAAGCGACGCGGAGCGAACATGGCGGTGCTGCGTTGTGATCATCCTGATATCCAACAATTCGTGGAAGCAAAAATCGAACGCGATGAACTGAAGAATTTCAATCTGTCGGTCGGGGTGACAGGAAAGTTCGTTCAGGCGATACGGGAAGACAGTGAATTCGATCTTGTTAACCCACATTCAGGGAAACCTGCGAAGTCTATCCGGGCGGTTGAGCTTTTTAACTCTATTGTGGAAGCGGCCTGGCGCACGGGTGATCCCGGGCTTGTGTTTCTTGACGAAATAAACGCGCAGAACTCAACACCCCAGCTGGGGCCAATATGTGCAACGAATCCCTGTGGAGAGGTTCCGCTTCTGCCATACGAGTGTTGCACGCTCGGTTCAATAAATCTGAAGCGGATGGTTGCGGGAGGGGAAGTCGCCTGGGACAAATTGCGCACTACCGTGCACGCCGGGATTCGATTTCTCGATGACGTGGTAGAGGTAAATAAGTATCCTGTCCCGGAAGTTGAATGGATCAGCCGAGGTAACCGAAAGATCGGCCTTGGGGTTATGGGCTTTGCCGATATGCTGATATTGCTGGAAATCTCCTATCGGTCTACTAAGGCACGTGGACTGGCAGAAAAGGTGATGAGTTTTATTCATACCGAGAGCCTGCGGGCATCGACGGACCTTGCGCGCGAACGGGGGCCCTTTCCCAATATCGATCGTTCGGTATATGCACACTCGGGCATGAGTGTGCGTAATGCAACAGTCAATAGCGTTGCGCCCACAGGGTCAATCAGTCTCATTGCTGGATGTACCTCTGGAATAGAGCCGATTTTCTCTCTTGCCTTGGATCGCACGGTGCTTTCGGGTAAGAAGATGCATGAGGTCTACCCCATGTTTAGAGAGAGGGCAGAGTCGCTGGGACTTTACAACGAAGCTCTTCTGCATCGAATCGGACACAGCGGTTCTATTCAGGGCGAAACCGGCCTCC
>JBEPYC010000198.1:5053-7582 GCA_041641555.1 Chitinivibrionales bacterium
ATCTATTTGTCACTGCCTTTGATACTTCTCCGGAACAGCACGTTCATATACAGGCTGCATTCCAGCGGTTCACGGACAACGCTGTATCCAAGACTGTGAACCTTCCCGAGAGTGCGGGAACCGAAGATGTGCGGAAAGCCTTTTTGCTGGCATACATGCTTAAATGCAAAGGTGTTACGGTCTATCGGTATGGATGCAAACATGAACAGGTGTTGAATTATAGTCGAGGTGAAGTGGAGAATCGGCGGGCGTTGCTGTCTGCCGGATGTGATGCCGATGGTTGCGACTATTGATGTCTTGAGCATATGCATTGGTAGGGAAAATTTGCAGGTGGGACACTGGTCGAATGAAACCTTTCCGTACAGTATAAACAGGAGCTGTGAGAATGAAACATGTTGCATCGTTTTACAAAACAATGGAAAACGGAGAGGTCCGCTGTTATTTGTGTCCACATCGGTGCCTTATCGGCAAAGGTGAGCAAGGCTTTTGCGGAGTTCGCCAGAATGAGGAAGGAACATTATATACTACCACATACGGTGAGGTTGTGGCGCAGGCAATCGACCCGATTGAAAAGAAACCTTTCTACCATTTTCTACCGGGATCACGATCGTACTCGATTGCCGCTCGGGGTTGTAACCTCCGTTGCGGGTTCTGCCAGAATTGGCACATATCGCAGACACCCGAAACCATTGAAGAAAAAACTGCGGGCATACGAATGACACCCGAGCAGCTTGCCGATGAAGCTCAGAAAGCAGGTTGCGCAAGTATCGCCTATACCTATTCGGAGCCGAGCATTTTCCTGGAGTATGTAATCGATACCGCGCGCGTTGCCCGCGAGAAGGGCTTGAGAAATGTGATGGTCACGAATGGGTACATCACATCGGATGCTTTGAAAACAGCGGCTCCTTACATTGATGCCTGCAATGTGGATCTGAAATCGTTTCGCGATGATTTTTACCGGACCACGTGTCATGGAAGACTACGGCCGGTATTGCGCGCTATCGAAACGATGAAGGAAATGGGGATCTGGGTGGAGGTAACAACGCTGGTTATCCCGGACGGAAATGACAGCAGAGAAGAATTGTCCAACATTGCATCCTTTCTCTCGAATGTCGATCCGAGTATTCCCTGGCATGTGTCACGGTTCCATTCAGATTTCAGGATGGTCGATGTGCAGGCAACACCGCTGTCGAGGTTGAACCTTGCCGTGGAGGTTGGGAAAGAAGCCGGGCTGCACTATGTGTATAGGGGAAACATTGGAGAAATGGAGTCTACGCATTGTCCGTCTTGTGGGGACACGATAGTTGACCGGTCGCACGACACCGTACGTGCCGACTCAATCCAGGACTCCAGCTGTACTCGCTGCGGATGGGTTGTGCCGGGCATCTGGTCAAACGAATCAGAACCTGTGCTGAGACCATAGTACATTCGCCCGCACAAATGCAGCCGAGCAGATTGCAGGTGAAAAACGTCACGATGTCCCGCTCGCCCTATAGTTCATTGACGTAAGCAGTCCCGGGCGATTTCTTCCAGCATTAGCTGATATCATCTGTTGTGGAGGATATGGTATGGGTAAGTTTATTCTACTTTCGGGACCTTCGGGAATAGGAAAAACCCCTCTCTGGAAAACACTTCATCGGACCCATGGAAGCCTGGTTTCCGACCTACGACGGCTGGTACTCTATAACGACCGTTCGCCAAGACCGGGAGAGAGCGATGGAGTGGATTACCACTTTCGTTCTACGGACTACATTCGATCCAGAGAAGAAGATGGAGTGTTTCGGGCCATCGATGTGCGGGGGGATATTCAGGCAGTCGACCTCGAAGAAACCGCTGGTCTTCTTTCCGAAAGTGATGCTATTTACGAAGGAAATCCGTATGTTGCCACATTTCTGATGAGCCAGGAGGCACTTTCGTCGTTTGAGCGTATATCCATATTCCTTTCTCCTCTTTCATCAGAAGAAATCGAGGTTTTCAGTAATCCTGACTCGAATACACACCCTCCTCTCTTGTGTGCCGATATCATGCGTCGAAAGCTACTTCGAAGAACGTACGCACAGAAAGGGCAACTTTCATTGCCGGATCTTCAGAACGTCGAGAAACGAGCCGAACGGGCATATCAGGAAATGAAAATGGCCTGGATGTTCGATTGGGTGGTACCCAACCACGATGGTGAAGACAGTGAGAACTGGCAGGCATTCTACTATCCTGTTGGCGAAGCGCGAATCGCAACTTCGGCGGTTGCTTCTTTGATCGACGGAAAAGAATCATCTCATGCTGAAAAGTGGAGCGAGTCCACGTTGCGATGAGGACACTGGAGGCAGACCCGTCAGAGGCTTGTCTCTTTGCTGAGCGGATTATCTTGGCACCGAAGAACTTATTCCTTACGTGGCAATTGCTTTCCACAAGATACAGTGGGCTGGCATTCCCTTTGCACATTATTCTCGATATACCACCAGGAATAGAAGGGGGAGTCGCACATGGGCTATCACTATCTCGAAAAGGCGCTTGCCAAGACTGTTACCCTCG
>JBEPYC010000199.1:0-7568 GCA_041641555.1 Chitinivibrionales bacterium
CCCGAAGCGTCCGAAGCGGCGCTTTTCGGAATTCCAGCACATTGGTCAAAAAGGAAATCCTTCGAAAAAAAGCGGCATTCCTTCCAAACACGATAACATCGATTTGACGATCAGGATCGCTGCGATGCAGGTTTTTCAGAAGTGGTGTAAGAAGAATAGCATCTCCGATTTTCTCCTGCGCCAGAATCGCCACCCGTTTTACCTCACCCTCGATCCGAGCGGTGCCGTCCGTTGGCTTTCGGAATCGCAGGAGAAGGAGGCGAGTGAGCTTTCGGCGAATAATCCGCATGTATCCACGGGCACCGGAACTCGAGTCTACTCGTTGCTGCATGTGTACAACCGATTCTTTGTAGTTGAGAGAAGGACTCCTGAAAAATACCCGAAAAGGACGAAAGGTACAAGTTCACCCTGCTCTGATCGGGTGCACAGGGTTTCCAGCCATTCAGGATACCTGGCCCTAACGAAAATCTGACATGAACAAAACAGGTTTCTAACTCCTCCCCTCTATATTAACAATTGAAATTGTAATACCAGTACAAGAAGCCGCATTAATCTTCTCTATGCATAGCTCCAGCAAATCACCCCTGTTTCTTTCCCCTTCGCTTTTTTCGTTTCTACCTGTACCGCACTTCGGTACCGCAGACCGTTTCGGTTCCCCGCCCTTTAACAACAGGAGTTTCGATGGCCCGCGCTGACCTTCATGTCCATTCATCCAGCTCTGCCCATCCCTCGGTTTGGTTTCTTCAACGGCTTGGAACACGCGAATCCTATGTAGATCCTGAAACGGTCTACCAGACAGCGCGTTCACAGGGAATGGATTTTGTGACCATCACCGATCACAATACGATCGAGGGGGCCTTGCGACTCCGTGACAAATACCCCCAACGGGTATTCACCGGACTGGAAGCAACGACCTACTTTCCCGAAGACGGTACGAAGATCCATGTTTTGGTCTATGGTCTGGAGCAGGAGCATTATGACCAGATAGAAAGAATTCGTCACAGCATTTATGACCTTCGTGATTACATACGGGAAAGCAATCTTGCTCACGCCGTTGCCCATGCCACCTTTTCGGTGAATCGTCAGCTCACCCTTGCCCACATAGAAAAGCTCTTTCTGCTTTTCGATTCTTTCGAGGGAATTAACGGAAGCCGTAACCGCGACAATAACGATATCCTTTCACAGGTTCTCCTCTCTCTCACCCCTGATATCATGGAGGAGCTCGAGCACAAGTACCATATCAAGCCTTTTTCATCGACCTCCTGGCTCAAAAGCCTGGTTGGCGGGACGGATGACCACAGCGGACTGTTCATTGGGACAAGCTACACCGATGCAGAAGCAGAGACTCCCGAGGGTTTTATCGAGCGCATTAAAATGCAACAGACTACACCCGGGGGACGACACAATGATTATCGCGGTCTGGCCTTTGCAGTCTACAAGGTGGCATACGATTTTTCCAAATCCCGCGGCAAAGGAATCGCCTCGTCGTTTTTCTCCTCTCTCAACCATCTCATCTTCGAGAAACAGTCCTTGAGTTTCCGCAAAAAGCTCTCCCTGGAGAAGGTGAAACTGGCCAACACCTTCCGCGAGACCAGGATAAAGTCGCTTCTGCTCGAGCTCGTGAACTCATTACAGTCGAGTGAAACGATGTCTGCCGACAACAAGCTCGATGTAATAAACGAAAAGATCACCGAAATAGCCGATGAGTTTCTGAAAATGTTTCTGGTTGCTCTCCAAAGCGGGGTGCAGAAAGGCGACATCATGACCCTGATTCGCAGCATTTCGGGGTCATTGCCGGGTGTATTCCTTTCGATTCCGTTTTTCACCACCATTCATGTGCTCAATGATGCCCGTGAACTTCTCGATGAGATGCACATCAAATACCTTCACACACAGCACAGGCGGAAAAAGCGCGTACTATGGTTTACCGATACACTCACCGATCTCAATGGTGTATCGGCAACACTCTGTCTGCTTGGGAACCTCGCCTCAGACCGAAACCTCGATCTCAGACTGGTCGCATCGCTGGTGGAGGATGAAGACCGTTCACAGATTCCGGAGAACACCATCGTGCTGCCGTGTCTCCATACCTACACCCCATCGTTTTTCGAGACGTACACACTCCGTGTTCCTTCAGTTCTTACCGCGGTGAAAATGATTTACGAAGCGGCGCCGGATGAGATTTACATTTCTACTCCCGGACCGGTTGGGATGCTCGGGATGATTATGTCAAAGATTCTCCGCGTTCCCTGTACGGCCATCTACCATACCGACTTTACTCGTCAGGCAAAACAGATCATAGGCGAAGAGAGCATCTGCCGGTTAGTGGAGGATGCCAGCCGGCTTTTCTATTCGTTTGCCGACTCCGTGGCCGTACCCACTCGCGAGTACATCTCGATCCTGGAAAAACGCGGTATTCCCCGGAGCAAGATGGTACTTTTCAAGCGCGGAATCGAGGCGAACGTCTTCGCACCACAAAAACGCTCACCTGCCCTTCTTTACGACCGATGCGGTATCGATGATGGCCCGACCCTGATGTACTCTGGTCGAATCAGCAAAGAAAAGAGCATGGATTTCCTGGGCCAGGTATATCGTGAACTTCTCCAAAGAACACCGAATCTCAACATGGTGCTTGCCGGTGACGGGCCCTATTTTCAGGAATTCCAGAAGGGTATGAGCGATTGTCCTCGCGTTCATTTTCTCGGACGTCTCAAGCGGGAGGAGCTTCCTTTTTTCTATTCTGCCTGCGATTGTTTTATGTTTCCCAGCGTAACCGATACATTTGGTATGGTTATCCTGGAAGCACAAGCTTGTGGGCTGCCGGCGGTCGTATCGAATTTCGGGGGTCCCAAGGAAATTGTCCAGCACGGAAAAACCGGTTTTGTCGCAAAGGCTCACGATATCGATGACTGGGTCGAGAAGACCAACGGTGTGATAGACATGGTGACCAAGTACCCCGAAATCAATCTGGAGATGCGGGCCCACGCTCGCCAGCACATTCTCAGCAACTACGACTGGGACATGGTGTTGCAGGACATCTTTGCGACATCGCCTCAAAGACAAAGCCGCCGCAAAAGCTCGGAAATACCATTCGGAGACCTTCTTGTGCAGGATTTCTGATTGAGTCAACACTCTACCGATCAGCTCTATATCATCGATGCGATTGCGCCCTTTTTCAGTTCTCGATACTGTAAAGGGCGCAAGTGCAATTGGTCCAAGATACCCTTCCAGCTTCTCGAAACAAACGGCACGCCCGATGCGCGGCTTTTTTCACAGATTACACGGGACTTCAGAGCATACGTTTCCCGGGTAGCCGACGCAGGGTACACGGCGATCAGCATAGACGATGTTGCGCACGTATGCCCGATGCCGTTTTACCCCGAGTCTCTGAACCACAAGATCTCCGCCTACCAGCACCTGTACCGAACGCTTTTCGAACAGACCAAAGCCCTGGGCTTGCGCGTGTTCATCACCACCGACGTGATGTTTTTCAATGAATTCATCGAAGCTCGGACAGAAGGAACCTATCGCTCCGCATTTCACCTGTTCGGGGTGGCACTGAGAAGGCTTTTCAGGAGCATTCCGGAGATCGATGGAGTGATTTTTCGTCTCGGAGAAACCGATGGGCTGGATGTGTGGGACGAATTCCATAGCCGCATTCTGGTACGAACCCCGCGTCAGGCTCGGGCTTTCATTCGAAGCATGCTGCCTGCATTCGAGAAGAACGACAAGCTGATGATTGTTCGCACCTGGACGCTCGGAGCTTTCGCAATCGGGGATCTGATGTGGAACCAGAAAACTTTCGATGCGATTTTCGGGAAGATTCACAGTGACCATCTGATCGTCTCGATGAAATACGGCGACACCGACTTCTTTCGTCACCTGAAACTCAATCCCCTCTTTTTTAGAAATGGCGTCCGTAAGATTATCGAGCTTCAGGCCCGACGGGAATATGAAGGATTCGGCGAGGTTCCCTCGTTTGTCGGATACGACTACGAGAAGTACCGGAACGAACTCAGAGGCAGCTCTCAATTGGCCGGGATTATGGTCTGGTGTCAAACAGGTGGATGGTCCGGATTTTCGCGGCTTTCCTTTCTGCCGGGATCTTCTCTTTGGAATGAGCTGAATGCATATGTTACTCTCCGGATATTCAAGGAAGACCAAACTGCAGACAGTGCAGTCGAGGATTTTTCCCGTAGATGGCTACCCGAAAAAGCCCCCGGACAACTTCTTCGGCTGTGCAGACTCTCGGATGCTCTCATCAAGGATCTCTGGTACCTTCCCGAGTTCTCCTCCAAGCAACTCTATTTCAGGAGGGTTCGCATACCACCCCTTCTCTGGGTGTTCTGGGATACCATCGTGCTGAACCACACGATGCGAAAAATCGTGCGTCGCATGGTATCCAACCGCCAGGAGGCCATACACGATGGCTACCGGGCCCTTCGTATGGCACGTGAAGCGGGGGAAATTCTAAGAGACCTGGATATCACTTCTCCGACTCCCGAGTTCCTCTACGATACCTTTCAGTTGCTTGCTTTATCACGTGAGTATATTCTCGGAAAGTTTTCCGAAGACCTTGCCAGGCGTGTCTCCTCGTTCGCGGACACCTATCACAAAACCTACCCGGAATCCTTTCGGCTGGAGTACGACTTTTCCCCTCTCCCACCCCGGAAAAGGCTCATTGAGCTAATCCTGCAGCTTTCGCTACGCACCACGCCCGATTACCGTCTCATCGATCGTCTGGTAACTATCAAGCTGACTTCATGGGTGTATCCGATTGTACGAAAATGGCAGAAAAAAAGGCTCCCCGATTTTGCCCGCTCTCAGGCCATGGGCATCGGCGTTCTTTTTGAGTGAAATGCCTGTCTGATGCATTCGGCGGGAAATCGGTCTTCGCGAATACGTCTCCAAGCCCGCCGCACCAGTCGAGCTTGCCCGAATCATTCCCCGAACCCTTGGATACCAGGACCGCGCTCTAACATTTTTCTAACATAGTTCAAACAGAACGGCAATCTTTCCAACGTATTTTGCTAGATTCGTGTTAAAAAGTGTGCAATTCCTTGAATACGAATCGTGATTTCCCCCTTTCCGGCACAATTGAACTCGGAAGAGATGTATATAACATCCGAAAGGACCCCTATGCGAATCAGCAGTGCAGTGCTTGTTTTATTTCTGCTGGCTACCGGCTACGCGGCAGGAGAATACGATGTCGATGCGGAGATATCCCGCATCCGTCGGGAATTGAACCAGGTACAGTCGGAGCGGCAACGGGTGAAAGAGGAAGCGGCTCAGGATCGCAAAGATTTCGCCGATTACGTCGAGCGAACCCAGAAGCGTTTTGCCCGGGTAAAAGAGGAAACCGACTCGATCCAGGCTCAGATCCGGGATCACCGTCAGACAGCCGATTCTCTGGCAGCGCTGGTGACCAGTGTCCAGTCAAACAAACGACAGTATGAAATGCTCCAGGATCAGTTTCGAAACAGGCTGGTTGCGGGCTGTGACCGTCTGGCGGAAACTGCCGGAGAGTTCCCGCCGATGGCCTCCAAGAGCATGGTTTCTTCCATTTCATACCTCCGCAGCGAGCTTGCTTCCAAGACGATCGACAATGTCGAGGGAACCAATCGAATCACTCAGATAGTAAAAGACATGAACGAGAATACATCGAACATTCAGATCGTGCAGGGTACTCCCCCTGTCGGCGAGCTTCGCGGGACCTGCTACGGTCTCCGTATCGGTGCTGTTTTCGAAGCATCCGTGGAAGCCAAAGGCGGTAAGACCGCAATCTGGCAGGGGTATAACGATGACGGCTCGCCACGGTGGCGGATAGTCGAAGATCCCGCGGTGGCAGGACAGGTACTGGAAGCGGTCAACGTTCGGGAAGGAAAAGCTTTGCCCTCATTCGTGGCGCTCCCTTTCAGAGACGAACAACAGCCGGTTGCACACGTGGAAGAGGGAGGAGAGAAATGAGGATCGTATCTGCAATTGCGTTAGTACTCTTCACGGGATCTCTGTTCGTCCCATCGGCGGCCGACAAGAGTTACAGAGCCAAAGAACAGGAGCTTTCCGTGCTGAAAGGTTATCTGGCCACTGCACGGGATTCGCTTCAGAACGAAATCGCCCAAAGATGGCGCCAGAAGCAGCGTTTTGTCGAGCAGCGCGAGGCCGACAAAGAAGAACTCGATCGCCTTCGTGAAAAACAGGAGCGTTCATTTAATGAGCTTTCCCGGATCAAAGAAGAAACATTCGCGAAACAGCGGCAACTCGAAGACGAGCGTAGGAACCTCGCGACGAAACGAGACGAATGGAAGTTTTTGAGCGCAACCATCGGTGACGTTCTGGAAAAAGAGGCCGATAATATTATGGAAACCTTCCCGCTTGACCGGGAAGACCGTCGTGCCGACCTGGAAGAAATCCGTCGTGAACGGAAATCTCATGGCAGCCCCTCGAAAACCATTGGCGGGCTTATCGGGTACTACGAAAAATACCTCGAACGAGGCCAGAGAATAGACATCACCAAGAAAAGTGTTCTCCCCGAAGAAGGGGATGCCGTACTCTTGTCGCTTGCGCGATTCGGCAATGTTTTCGCGTATGGAATGAACGAACAAAGCGAAATCTACTACCTTCGTCAGACCGGTAACCTGGGCTCTGAACGTTATGCTTTGCCCAAAGTTGGTGAGTCGCCGCTTCGAGATCACTTGATGACAAAAATCCCGCAGTGGGTAGAAAGCCAGAAGGTAACGGGGCAGGTAAAGACCGATGTCATGCAGAATGCTCAGGCAGCGGTGCTCATCTCCGGGAAGAAAATCTCGACGATGACCCGTATGACTCAATTCGTCAAAAACGGCGGCCCCGTTATGATACCCCTGCTTCTGCTTCCCGTCTGGGCTCTGGTCCTGGTGGTACTCAAGTACTTCCAGTTCCATGAAAAAGACAAGCGCAACAAGAAGCTGTCCGAATCGGTCGTCCAGATGCTGGAGAACGGCGAAATAGAAAAGGCTCGTAATGAAGTAAGCGGACGGCGCGGTGTGGTAGCCCGGGTAATCCAGACGCTTCTGGATCACTCCAAGTGGAGCCGCCAGGTGGCCGAGAAGAAAATCCGTGAGCTGCTGGTCGAAGAGGTACCGCAGCTCAATAAGCACCTTACCACCATTGCCGTTATCGCCGCGGTCGCTCCTCTCCTGGGACTGCTGGGAACGGTCTCGGGGATGATTGAACTGTTCAAGGTTATTACCCACTACGGCACCGGAGATCCAAAGATTATGGCGGGTGGTATCTCTCAGGCCCTGATTACAACCCAGACCGGGCTGAGCATTGCTATCCCGACACTTCTCCTGCACAATGCACTGCGAAACCGGACCAACCGCATAATGTCGGACATGGAAAAGCAGGCGATTCGCATTCTCAACCGACTCTGGCGCGAGGAATAAACGTGGAACTGGATCTGCTCCAGATTTTTTTCTCTACTTTCGAAAAGGGTGGACCGGTCATTGTCGGATTCATATTCTTCGTTTCCGTCGTGGCGTGGTATCTCGGGCTCGAGCGGTTCATGTTTCTTCAGCGGGTACGGA
>JBEPYC010000200.1:0-7534 GCA_041641555.1 Chitinivibrionales bacterium
CTCACCCCTCCTTCATCACACCATCATACCTCGACCAAGCTAAACGTTTCACGTGTAGAGACCGAAAAGAACGTGCACCCCGGTATTATCATTCTCATAATCGCCGGGATTCTTGCAGCGCTTGGTTTTATTGCTGCTCGCCAGGGATGGCTCGGTGGACCGGGAGAAGCCCCCTCTGAACAGACAACAGCACCGGCCGACACAACAGACGAAGAAGCTTCCGGGAATGACACCCTTCCACTACCCGATGAGCAACAGCAATCGGATACGAGCGCAACCCAAGACACCACGACAACGGTTGCTCCCCCTGAGGAGCAACCGCAGTCATCGGCCAACCAGCTCGATGAACTCAGGCTGTCCGTGCGCGTCGTTGGTGATTCTGCCTGGATCCAGGTATTCACCGATGGTGAATCGTACAAAAACACTCTTCCACCGGGATCCCGCCGCACCTTCGAAGCCCAGGACAGTATCAACGTTCACGTTGGTAACAATTCGGCGGTCCAGTTCACCTTGAACGGAGAACGCATCCGTTCACTCAGCGGCAGCAGCATCGCCATGTTCAAGGTGGACAATACCGGTACTGTCGACCAGTGGACTCTTTCCAAGTGGCAAAACGTTTTCGCCAACCGAATAGATTAGTACGATGTGGATTGATTCTCACGCCCACCTTTTCGATCTCTCCCCCGACCACCTCTCGCAGACAATTTCCGAAACCCGTACTCATGCAGTTGATCTGGTGATCAATGTCGGAACAGACCTCAGAACGTCGGGCATTGTCGTCTCCCAGTGTACCTCGTATCCTTCGACTCTGGTTGCAGCGGTAGGTATTTCACCTTTCGATGTCACCGGGCTCGATGAAAACTGGGACGTACAGCTTGCCGGTCTACTCCAAGAGAATTGCGTCGTTGCTGTCGGTGAAACCGGCCTGGATACCAGCAATCCGAGCTACCCGGATGCGGCGCTTCAACGTCCGGTACTTTCGCGCCAGATGGAACTCGCAGACCAAAACGATGTTCCAATAGTGTTGCACTCTCGTGGTGCCGAGCAACAGGTCCTGGATCTTTGCCTCGAGAAAGGAATACGCAAAGCCGTTTTTCACTGCTACACCGGACCTTCAAAGGTTCTTTCCGAGATTGTGCGGGCAGGATATTACGTTTCCTTTTCAGGAATTGCGACGTTCAAGAGAAGCCCGGTTCCCTCTCTTATCGCCCAGACACCGGTCGAACGGCTCCTGATCGAAACCGACTCCCCCTACCTTGCACCGGTACCGCATCGGGGGAAACAGAATCGTCCCGCCTGGGTGTCCCATGTTGGCTCCAAAGCTGCAGAAATAAAAGGGATCTCCGCAGAAGAGCTGGCTGATCATATCCGGCACAATACCCATCGGCTTTTCGACCGACTTTCCCGACGTTTCCCGAAGTAACCGGTACCGAACTGATGCACGCAGGCAGCACCGGGCTGGCGACGTGTTGTGTTGTATATTATCGGATACATCCGTTTCCTCAACATCTTCTATACATAAGAATATGATAATCTTCATGTTGGTTGTAGCAATCCTGGCGGTCATCGTGCTGACCATTCATGTAACACTCGAGATCAATGCACTCGAAAAAAGCGTGAACGGAATGATCGACCGCGTCAAGAAACGTTATGAAAGCAAACGAAGCGCTGAAGCTGGTCAATAGCAGCGTCCGGGAGCTCAAGGCCTATCATCTGGTGCCCCGCCCTGCCGACATCAAGCTGAACCAGAATGAGAACCCGCACGATTGGCCGGACCACATAAAAAAGAAGGTCGCGGACTTCTGTCTGTCACGGCCGTGGAACCGGTATCCGGAATTTATACCGACGCAGCTCAAAGAGGCTCTTGCGCAGTATGCCGGCACATCGTCTTCGAATATCATAGTGGGTAATGGCTCCAATGAAGTTTTGCTCGTGCTCTTGCTTTCGCTGGGCAAAAGCGACCGACCCGTTGTCATTTGCGAGCCCACGTTTACCGTTTACAGCCTGCTGGTGAACGGTCTTGGGGGATCGGTCCACCGCATTCCGCTGCGAAATGACCTCTCCTACGATGTCGAATCGATAGCCCGGGCCGTAAAAGAAAACCCGGGGTCAATCCTCATTGTGGCTTCTCCCAATAACCCGACCGGTTCATCTCTCTCGGAAGATGACCTTCGTAGAATCCTCGAAGTACATACCGGTTTTTTGATTCTGGATCAGGCGTATGTAGAATTCGGGGGATTCAACGCTGTCAAAATGGTAAACGAGTTCTCGAACCTTGTCGTAACCCGAACATTTTCCAAAGCACTGGGCGGGGCTGGTCTCCGGCTGGGGTACATGATCGGTGACGAAGAGATCATTTCCGAAGTCAATAAGGTAAAACTCCCGTACAACATAAACATCTTCTCAGACTATGTGGCACAGGTGCTGCTGGAGGACCGGACAGAAATCGACCGGCGCATCGATGAGCTTCGCCGACGAAGCCGAGAACTGGCCGACATCCTGGTAAAGTTTCCTTTTGAGCGACAATATACAAGTGATGCAAATTTCGTGTTGGTCCGCACCGCACACAAGCAGGAGTTATTCGATTTTCTCATAGACCGCACTATTCTCGTCAGGGATGTTTCCGGGTATCCAATGCTCGAGAACTGTTTGCGGATTTCCGCCGGTTCAGAAAACGAACAGTTTGAATTACGCAAGACATTGCAGGAGTTCTTTGCGGGTCTACCGAAATAGGGCATCAGAGATAAAGGAGCAGTATGAAACGCCACGCAGACATTGTCAGAAAAACCAAAGAGACCGACATTTCACTTCGTTTCACGGTCGATGGAACCGGCAAAGCCAGTGTGAACACCGGCAACGGGTTCATGGACCACATGCTGGTATTGTTTGCGAAGCATGGGCTTTTCGACCTGTCTCTGGAATGCAATGGCGACACCGAAGTGGACTTCCATCACAGTGCCGAAGACATCGGGATCTGTCTCGGGCAGGCAGTCAGAAAAGCTCTCGGCGACCACCGGGGCATCGTGCGGTACTCAACGGCATTCGTGCCGATGGATGCATGCCTGGCCCGTATTTGTCTCGACATAGCCGGACGCCCCAATCTCGTCTACCAGGTCGAACTGTCGCGTGATACCATAAACGATTTCGAATGCGATCTGGCCGAGGATTTTTTCAAGGCATTTACCGATCACTCCAATATCACGCTTCACATCGACTTGCTTCGAGGGACCAATCCGCATCATGGACTCGAAGCTGTTTTCAAGGCATTTGGCCGGGCACTGTCCGATGCATGCGCGATCAACCCACGTGCACCAGAGGACCTGCCCACAACAAAAGATGTCATATGAGCGCTGAGCGTTCTGAGCCTCATTGCCGAACCTCGCGCAGATGAGCAAAGCCGCGTTTGAACGGAGGTTTTTTCAATGATTAGCATGCCCAAAGGCACCTGGACGGTTACCACGGTTGTCCTTTTCTGCTCTTGGCTGGGAGCTGAGTCATCCGACGACTATGACATACTCAAGAGCATTCCTTCTCCTTACCAGATGATCGATCCTCACTTCCCGGCGGAGTATCGTGCCGACGTCGAACTTTCGGGAAAAGTGGCAAATGAAATGAAAAAGACCCTGGAGAAGATGGACTACCCGCCGCCCCGGTACGAAGAGATCCGTGCAAAAGGGGAAGGGTTTAATCTGGCTCTTTCTAATCCAGAGTATCCCGTTGAGACGCGTGACCTCATTTCCGGGATTCTCAATCCCACCGAAATGACCGAGTCGCTGCTTTCATCGATTCTGAAATACCGGGACCCCCAGAAATTTGCATCGCTTCGAAAGGAAACAAGAAGCCGCCGCAAAATCATAAAACACCAGGGCAAAACCTGCTATGAGATCACACTTGAGCCGACCGGCAAGCGGTTCAGCTACATCTATGAAGACATGGGCTCCTATATTCGTGAATTCTGGCTGAGCGAGTTGACCGTTGTCGTGGATACATCCGACAATGTCATCCAGGAACTCTCGCTCAAAAAACATTCTCGCCATATTGCCGCTAACGCTTCGAAAGAACCCAGTGTCCAAACGCGCAACTTTGAGTACCTGTTTGACTATAAAAAGGTACAGGGCGCGCTTCTTCCTCACGATCTCCATGTCAACATCGACGGCACAGAAAGCGTGAGTCTGAAAACAACGTACCACAAAACGAAAAAGCACCTTATGTTCGAGAAACGAACAATATGCTACCGCAAACCTTCGAAGAAAACCTCATGCCTGGAAATGAAATACGGGACAATTCACGAAGGAAAGGGTAGTGCGAAGTCCGTTTCCACCCGGACGCGTGCCGGCGGAAAGGACCTCATGAGAGCGGCAAAATTATCGCGAAAGGCCACCGACGCCCTCAAAGAGGGCACGTTTTCCGTGGCGGTACGGGCACTCCAGAAGATTATCGATGAATACCCCGAGACGCCGCAGGCTGTGGAAGCCAGGAAGCTGCTTTCGACGCTACCATATTGAGAAAAGGTACACCAAATGCCGAAGGCATCCGTATTTGAGAGTTGTCCGGCCCAAAACACGATCTGCTGCCGCGGCATTCTCTGCCCGTGTCGCTCTCTGTGCTTTGCACAAAATGATAGCGCTATGGGTTGAACGTATTGTAGTTTTGTTGTAAGATAAAGTCACGTACCATATTAGGCATCAACCATTATTTCTATTGTTAAAGGAGGAACCATGTCGATCGGTAAGTTCCTCGTGTCGGCATTGTTTGTTTCGTCTTTGCTCATTGCGGGGTGTGGAAAAAAGGAAGCGGAATCTCAGCAGGATTCCGAAAACCAGTCCTCTGCAATAGCATCGGCCCAGGAAAAAGAGGACATCTTCGAGCAGTTCTACGAAGAAGAGCCTGCAGAAACCGACGAGTCCACTTCCGAAGGTGCCGAGGAAACGTTCACGACCTCGACATCCACATCGAGCACACCATCACCGTCATCCTATGACTTTTCCGAAAGCGGACGCTATGTCGTGCAGATATCGTGCGTTCGGTCAGAGCAGATGGCGGAGAATCTTGCCAATAATCTCGAGGATCAGGGATATCCCGCCTATGTGGCAGAAGTCCAGAACCCGACACCTGATCTCATGGGCACCTACTACCGAGTTCGGATCGGTGCTTTCAATGGCGTCAGTACCGCCAAGAATTTTGGAGAAAACCTTCTGGTCTCAAATGGGTATGACTACTGGGTAGATAACAAATCCAATGACAATGTCGGAATGGAAGGCTACGGCCTCGGCGAGAGTCAGGATTCATACTACGACGAGCCCACAACCAGCAGCGATTACGGAACCTCCGGTAGCTCCTATTCAAGCGAGAGCTCATCGTATGATGAGAGTTCATCCTACGGTGAAACCACCACCGATTATTCTTCGGGATCAGACTACTCAACAACGACTTCGGAACCTTCGTATGAGGCATCCAGTTCCGATGAAGCGACTTCCTGGGGAAGCACCGAGACTACCAGCTCGCAACCAGCGGCTACTCCTCCCGCCGAAGAGCCGGCGGCATCGCAAAGCACCGAGTCGGCATCGGAGGCGACTCCGTCTGCGAGCACACCTTCGACCACGGGTGAAACCTCGGGAAGCTCCACCACCGATGAAAGTGGCTGGGGAAATGAAGAGGACTGGGGTGATGATTGGGGCGATGACTCCGGTTGGTAATGTACTGGTGTGAAGCCAACAAACTACGGGGACTTACTCGCAAGAGTAAGCCCCCTTTTTCATGATACTCCCTGCCACCGACTTGCATGTGCGGGGCGTGGTTACCACTCTACCGTAACTCGGTAGTGATGCCGCTTGGAGTGTCGTCGTACGTTCAGAAGAGGAACTGATGTGCCGGCTATTGCCATTTGTAATTTAGGATGCAGCAAAAACCTGATCGACGGAGAGCGAATGCTCGCGGCGTTCGGTGAGGGTGGATATACGATTACCGAAGACTACTCGGATGCAGACGTCATTCTGGTGAACACGTGTGCATTTATCAAGGAAGCCAAAGAGGAAGCGATCGAATCGATTTTAGAGATGGCGGAATTCAAGCGTGACGGAAAGTGTCGCACGCTGGCCGTTGCGGGATGTTTTTCGGAACGCTACCGCAAAGAAGCAGCCTGCGATCTGCCGGAAGTTGATCTCTGGATGGGGGTAGAAAGCTGGCCGGAAGAGCTGAGTCGACATCTGGGAAACAAAGCTCTTACCAGTTCTCCTCGCGCTATTTCCGACTCCGCTTCGCAGTATCTGAAAATAGCCGAAGGCTGTTCTCATCGCTGCACTTTCTGCGTCATCCCTTCGATACGAGGATCGTTTCGGAGCCGTCCGGTCAATGAAATCGTAGAGGAAGCGCTATGGTTGTATGAACAGGGAGCCCGGGAATGCATCCTTGTTTCGCAGGACACAGCGTTTTACGGGCGAGATGAAAACCGCACTCTCACCGACCTGGTGGAAAAACTCCTGGAAAAGACCGCGTTTCCGTGGATACGACTGATGTATCTCAATCCACAGTATGTCGATGACTCCCTGCTCCACCTGATCGCTTCAGAACCAAGACTCTGCTCGTATTTCGATGTTCCTATGCAGCATGCATCCGACAAAATCCTCAAAGCTATGCGACGGCCGACTTCTTCGGCCGATCTTCGGAACACTGTTGAGCGCATTCGCACCATTGTCCCCGGTGCGGCGCTGCGAAGCTCCTTTATTCTGGGATTCCCGGGGGAAACCGAGCGTGATTTCCGGCAGCTTGTCTCGTTTATCGAATGGGCGCGCTTTGACAAACTCGGAGTGTTCCCCTATTCTCCCGAAGAAGGAACTGCTGCATACGAAATGCGCCCTCGTCCACGTACTGGTACAGTAATGCGTCGATGCGAACAAATCATGGACATCCAGCGGACGATCAGCAGCGAAGCTCTTGAGGGACGAAGAAATTCGATTATGAAGGTGCTTGTCGAGCACCCGACCGATGGTGATACGGATGGTTTCGAGGGACGTTCGGAATTCGATGCGCCGGAGGTAGACGGCCGGGTTTTCGTTCTCACTTCCTCGGCCGACATCGGTGAATTCATGGAAGTGAAAGTATTCGATTCCGACGATTACGATCTCTATGCAAAACCGATTACGAAGTGCCCCTGAATCGCCTGATTTTGATGTATTTTTGAGGCTCTTCCGATTCAACTAATGTAACAGCGAGGTATGATGATATGCCGACGTACGAGTACGAATGCAAGAAATGCGGCCATGTGTTTGAAGAATTCCAGTCGATGACCGCGGAACCGCTGACCGACTGCCCTCTCGAAAGCTGCGATGGCCAGGTGCAGCGCCTTCTCTCAGGAGGTGCTGGATTCCTGTTCAAAGGAAGTGGTTTCTATATTACCGATTATCGTTCAGATTCATACAAGAATGCAGCGAAAGCCGAATCCGGTTCAGGATCCGGCTCAGGTTCCGAAAAGAAATCATCTGGTGGCAAGTCGGACACCGGCTCGTCCTCGTCCGGCGCTTCTTCGAAATCCACC
>JBEPYC010000201.1:0-7528 GCA_041641555.1 Chitinivibrionales bacterium
TACGAAAATCGGCGCTCAAATCGATCACCCTGATGCCCTTTTTGATATACGGCTCCAGAAGCGATGCGGAAACCGCGTGAGGAAGACAGGCGAGGACACAATCGACTTCGATAGAAGTCGCATCCTGAGGCAGCACGAACACATCGTCGCATGCCCCAAGCATCTCTGGAAAAACCTCGCTGAACTTCTTCCCTGCATAAGACTGCGAAGAAAGAAAACTGGTGACCACCCGCGAGTGGTTTGCAAGAAGCTTAACTAACTCAAGCCCTGTATACGATGAGGCTCCCAGAATTCCAATCCGAACCCGATTCATTCCATACTCCTTCTGATACTTCCTGAGTGGTATTCACCTTGAACTTTGCGGACCTCGGCCGGTCACGCCAGAAGCATACACCCGCCGCGCTGCTGCGCCCTTCCGATACGTGCCCAGAAGCCTAATCGACTCGGGGAACGACCGTAATAACCACCATCCCTCCGGCTTCTCTCCCGTTTGTGTCGGTAACTTTAAGGCGAGCGCGATAGCGACCCTGACGGTAGTATACCCGCGAAGTCTTTGCGTTGGTGCGCGAACGATATTCGAATGTTCCATCGTTGTCGAAGTCCCATTCAAACATTGCAACAGATCCACAGGTAGTTCTGATTTTCGGATGAAACGAGACCCGCGCCCCCATCATGACCGTCGTATCGGTCGAGAGCTGAACCTTGGGAGAGCTGTTCATGACACTCAATACCGAGCTGTCCGGTTTCGAGAGATTGCCGTCATTATCCCGCACCTTCAGTACTACTATATAAGTGCGTGGCTCCTCGGGCGCAAGAAGCGCAGTTTCCCCCCGCTCCGAAGCGACATCGATAGAACCGTCCGCACCGATATCCCACAACCATTGGACAATTTCGCCACCCGGATCGACACTCGCCCACCCATCCAGCACAACGGAATCCCCGGGACAGCAGATAATGCTCTGCCTGATTTTGGCGTGAGGCAACCCTACATCTTGTGGCAAGCTAACGTACATAGCCCCAAGAATTGGTATGAACAGAAAAACATTTGGAATCAGAACGGAAATTTTCATTGGTACCCCCAGGACAAACACTTCGATGAAAATAATATCCAGAGGGGTCAAATTATCGAAAACGAGCCGTGAGAGGCATGGCAATGTCCGATCTAACATATTTGCGCCATGAATGCAAGAAAATTCTTCAAAATTATTTTTCCTTTTTTTCCACTATCCCTACGGTTTACCTTGATTCCATCCACAATATGTTGTATCTTGAAATCGCCTTCGCATTTGATGACTCACGGGGTCGGCGGGATCCCTCAGAGGCTCATCTCCCACAACGAGGGCATTGCCAGTGATCCGTGAAAACAAAGTCATATCGGTCCAAGGGGGACCGGTCCACGGCTAAAGGAGGATGCACAACGCATGGTTCTTCGCAAGATAGCAGTGTATGGATTCAAGTCGTTCGCGGACAAGATGGAGATCGCCCTGGATGAAGGGATCACCGCGATTGTGGGACCGAATGGATGCGGAAAGAGTAATGTTGTCGATGCAATACGGTGGGTTTTCGGCGAGCAGAAGGCCTCGATGCTTCGAAGCTCGAGTATGCAGGATGTGATCTTCTCGGGTACCCAGAAGCGCCAGCCGCTGAATTTCGCCGAAGTGACACTGGTAATCGGCAACAACCGCGGTATTCTTCCGATTGAGTATTCTGAAGTTTCGATTACCCGGCGCGTATTCCGCACCGGTGAGAGTGAGTATCTTCTCAACCGCGTCCCTTGTCGTTTACGGGATATTCATGCAATGTTTCTTGATACCGGTGTCGGGAGTAACGCCTACACTACCATCGAAAACAACATGATCAACAGTATCCTGAGTGATAAACACGAAGAGCGAAGGATTCTGTTCGAAGAAGCCGCCGGAATTGGAAAGTTCAAACAGCGCCGCAAAGAAAGCCTCCGCAAGCTCGAGCAGACCCGCCTGGATCTCGGGCGGCTCGGCGAGAAGGTCCGTGACAAAGAAAAGGATGTCGCCATTCTTGCCCGTCAGGTGGAAAAAGCTCGTCGGTATCGCAAGTGGTACGACGAACTTCGCGCACTGGAAATCGGGTTCGAAAGCAAGCACTACCAGGAGCTGGAGAAAACCGTCGGGCAATGGTCCGAAGAGCTCGAGCGGCTTGAGACCACCCAGGAGTCACTGCGAGCCTCAATTGCCGCCGGCGAGTCCAAAATCGAATCCCTGAATGTGCACGTGACCGAAAAAGAAAACGAAGTTCAGGAAGCGGGACAGGAAGTCGGCTCGGTCAACGAAAAGATCGTTGCCCTGGACAAAGAAATCTCACTCTCCAATGAGACTCGCAAGCACCTTCAGGAAAATGTTGGAAGATTCGAAGAAGAGACCGAGTCGCTGCAGGCACAGATTCTTGAAAAAAGTGAACTTCGTGTTGCAATCGAGAAGGGCATTGTCGAGAGCGAATCCAACCTTCAGAAACACAAAGAAGAACTCGGGGGCATTCAGGAAGAGCTGGCACGATTCGACAAAGCCCTTGCCGAAAAACGCAGCACCACCGACGCCCTGTCCACCGAGCACATTCGTGCACTCAATGCGATTGGCGATCATAAAAATGTGATCGGAAAACTCCAGACCAACATGCGCAACGCTCTGGACATGCGGGAGCGAAGCGAAAAAGAAATCGATATTTTCTCCAACCGCCAGGAAGAAAACAACGAGCGGCTCGAAGAGTGCACCAGACAGCTTCGCACCGCCTGCGAGCAGTATGAAAACCTCTTGAGTTCCCGCGATGTTCTGGTCAACCGTATCGAGCGCGAAGACGAACGATACCGTGAGCTGCTTTCACGGGAGAAATCCCTGGAGGCAAAGGTCGACACTCTTCAGTCACGCCTTGAATTTCTCCAGAGTCTTTCGGCTCAGTTCGAGGGCTACGATGCTGGCGTGAAGGCGCTCATGACGGCCGAACTCCCGGGTCGAATCGGGATTGTAGCGGATCTGATCAACGTTTCCGATGACACCATGACCGCAATGGTCGACAGAGTCCTCGGTAACGAAATCCAGACTGTCGTCTTCGGCACCAACACCGAACAGGCATCGGCAATCAGCCATCTCACGGAAAACCATGTTGGATCGGCACGGACCGTATCGCTTGAAAGACTCAATCACCTCAAAGCACCGCAACCTGTGGAGGCGCTTCCGGGCACCACCCGGCTCCGCGACTATGTGCATACCGATGAAGAACACCGGATTCTCGCCGACCATCTTTTCAACCGCGTTCTTATCGCCGAAAGCCTCGAGCGGGCTATCGAAGTATCGCTTTCGGCTGGAGAAGGAACCATCGTTGGTACCGCAGAGGGTGTGATTTGTATGCCCAATGGTGTGGTGGTGGCCGGAAAAACCCAGCAGGAAGATCAGGCTGGACTACTCTCACGGCGCCAGCAAATCGAACAGCTTCCCTCACAAATCGAAGAATTCCAGGGAGAGTACGAGCAAGTCGTGCATCAGAAAGAGCGCTGCATAATCCAGCGAGATGAAGCGAAGGTCGCTCTTGCCGAAGTCACCGAGAAGCTCAGTGCCGGTCAGAGGATGCAACAGGAGCAGGAAACCCATATCAAGCACTACCAGCACCAGAGCGAAGTAATCAGTGAGAAACTCACTGAACTCGGGCAGGAGCGTCAGGAAGCACTCTCAAAAATCGAAGAGCTTCAGGAATCCATTGCGAAAGGCCAGCAGGAGCTGGAAGGAATCCAGGAGAGTGTCGTCCGGCTGGAGAAAGAAGTCGAGGAGTCCAAGGCCGATGTCATCCAGCGGGAACAGTCCCGTCAGGAAATTAACCAGCGCGTGCACACCTCCGAGCTTCGTATTCAGGGTACAAGCCACAAGATACAGCAGAACCGCAGCGATATCGAGCGTCTGACCAAAGATATCGCATACCTCGAAAATCGTATCAAACAACTGGTCGAGAATCGAGAGAGCACGCTCAGTAAGATCGAAGAACTCGAAGCGCGCACGGCCTCCCTGGTCGATCAGCTTGACGTACAAAAGGACACCCGACTGGAATTGCAGAGCAAGCTTTCACTTGTTCGAGAGGATTACAACCGGCTTCTCAACAACAGCGAAGAGATACGTAAAGAAGTCAAAGTACAGCGTGAAGAACTCGAGCGCCTGTCGGCACGGGTTTTCCAGCTCAAAAACGAACAGACGCGTGCCGATGAGAAAATGCGGGGAATGCGAGAGAAGATTTTCGAATCGTACAAAGTTGACCTTGAATCACCTCCAGAGGACGTTGCTGTGGTCGAACAGTCTGAGGAGGAAGTCGAAGAGACGATCCGCGTCTACAAGGAGCGCCTCAATCGGCTGACCGGCCAGGTGAACATGGCGGCTCCCGAAGAATACGAGACCCGTAACGGGGAACTCCAGGAACTCATCGGGCAGCGCGATGACCTTCAGAATGCTGTCGAAGACCTGGAACAGGCCATTCGTAAGCTCAACAAGGAAGCCCGGACCAAGTTCATGGAAACCTTCGAGCTTGTCCGTCGCAACTTCACTGAAATGTTTACCACCCTCTTTGAAGGCGGAGAAGTGCATCTGGCACTCGAAGAGAATGTCGACCCGCTTGAAGCAGCAATTCAGATCAACGTTCGCCCTGCCGGTAAAAAGATGCGTGGCGTGCAACTGCTCTCGGGTGGAGAACGCGCGCTGACGGCGATTTCTCTGCTTTTTGCGCTCTACAAGGTTAAACCTTCGGCCTACTGCATTCTCGATGAGCTCGACGCGCCGCTGGATGATGCCAATGTCGTAAGATTCGTGCGCATTCTGAGAGAATTCACGGCCAACACCCAGTTCATCGTGATCACCCATAACAAACGCACGATGGAAGCGGCGGACACGCTCTATGGCGTGACGCAGCAGGAAGCCGGCATCTCGACAATCGTTTCGGTACGACTCGAAGAAGCCATGCGTCACGCGGCGTAGAAACCCGGAGTATCGTTCGTACCATACCTGCCTGTTCTCAAGGCCCACCGTGCTTCTGGTACGGTGGGCCTTGGCGTTGGCCCCGGAACTTTTTCGAAAAAGTCCTCAAGTACCCCCTCATTCCAGCCGATATACCCAAAAGGAGTCGTATACCTTACCGAAAATTCGGAGCAACTGATGGAGATCTCCGGCGCCACTGTATGCCCCCGCATAACTTCGTGTGCCTCGCATGGCGGCCCGGGCCGTGAACGCATGGCTCAAGAAAAGGCTCCCGGCAACGAGCAGAAAGCAGAGGAGCAATCCGGCAAGGCTCGTGAGAAAGCCCGGGAGGACCGCAGCGAACTCACCAAGGAAGAAGAGCTCGCAGTCAAAGAGCTGAAACGCCGTGATGCCGAGGTCAAAGCGCACGAAATGGCCCATCTGGGAGCCGGCGGGCAATATGTTCGCGGCGGAGCGAGCTTTGAATACCAGACCGGCCCCGATGGCAGGAGATATGCCGTGGGCGGGGAGGTATCTATAGATACGTCTCCTGTGGCGGGTGACCCGAAGGCCACGATTCGCAAGATGCAGACCGTGCGCCGGGCTGCACTTGCTCCTGCACAGCCCTCCGGCCAGGACCGCTCGGTTGCCGCGGCCGCATCTCAAGCCGAAGCCCAGGCCCGTCAGGAACTAATGCAGGAGAATAAAAGCGAGCCAGCCGGAGATACCGGGAGGACTGCCGCTGCAGAAGAGGCCGACACGAGTCACTCCGGATATACCGCTTCGGCAACACCCTCAAAGCAGCCGGCAACAGCGGTCGCTGCCGCTTTGAATATCTACGCGTGACCGGCTCTGCGTCCCCCTTTCGCCCCATTGCCTTCTATGTTTTCTTCTGCTCCCTGTCTTGACTTTTTTTTCTTTCAATGGCATTATATGAGTGCGAAAAGCCTTCCGTTTTGGATACTGAACACAGGCAGTTTGATATACATGGAAAAGAACGTGTCTATGAGCGAAGAAAGAATAGGTTCCGTGCTGATCGTCGACGACGAAGCCATTATGCGTGGGATGCTTGAAATCGAGCTCGAAGAACAGTACGAAGTACACACGGCCAGCAATGCGGCGGAAGCATTCAAGGTGCTGAACAAGGAGCCCATCGACCTTGTCATATCTGACATAAATATGCCCGACATGAAAGGGTACGACCTGGCAGCAAAGGTGCGCTCGGATTACCCCGGATGCAAAGTAGCTCTGATCACCGGGTACAACATCGATGATTATGTCCGAATGGCAAAAGAGCACAACATCTCCAACATCATTTCAAAATCCACCCCGTTCAATTTCGACGAATTCAACTCGATCGTTTACAGCCTGGTCACGGAGAACATTTTCGGACTCGAGAAATACATGCTTCCGGACTACGAAGTCACCAAAACGTTCGAAATCAAGTGCTCCGATGAAATTGGGCAGATAGAAAAACACATAGTCGACGAAATCTCGCGGTTTCACCGGCCTCAACTTTTTGTACAGATACTGCTCGAAGAAATAATCACCAATGCGGTGTACCATGCACCGGTTGATGATGCGGGCAAGAAAAAGTATGAGAAGCACGCCCCAGTGGTTCTGGACGACTCCGAAACGATCAGGTTGACGTTAGGACGGGACTCCGAGAAATATGGTGTAGCGGTAATGGATCCCAGTGGTCAGCTCACCAAAGAAACAGTCCTGTTTCGTCTCGACCGCCATATACATGGCGAAGGGTTACTCGATGAAAATGGGCGTGGTCTTCACATGTCACGCATGTATGCGGACAGGCTCATTATCAACATAAAGAAAAATGTGTCCACCGAAGTAATCTTTATCAACTATTTCGACGAAAAGTATCGCGGGTCCAAACCACTTTATTTAAACGAAATTTAATCCATTCGACCTTTCCGGTTTTCTCTTCTCCAACTCCGTTTCGGGTGAGTACCGATGGATCATTGTACCGCAGGCCTCGATGTATTATTTTGGTTAAGGGCTTAAACCCCCTGCGTTCACAAAAGGAGTCAGGGATTGTGGTGATAAACCGGGCGCCCGGAGCTTTCAGGGTAAGGGCGCGAAGGTATAGTGGAAAGATTTTTGTGTGCATCTTTGTGTGCTTTTTTTCCGCGCAAGCACAAGATAGCAGCATACAGGATACCCTCCGAGGTTCTGTGGCTGATCTGGGCGAGCAGGAAGACACGTTACAAAAAAGTGTGTACTCACCGGTTCTAACCGGAGCAGCTTCGCTGGGTTTTCCTGGCCTGGGTCAGGTGTATTCCCGCCGGTATGTCAAAGGTGGACTCTATTTTGCCACCGAGACGATTATGGGCCTGGTTGCCTACAACGGATACGATTACTACCGGTTTCGCCAAGACCTGCTTCAAGCCACTCGAGAAGAGACCAGGGGGACGCGCGCCTCCTTTGAACGCGTGATGACACGTGAACAGGAGAATCTCGATTTCGATCAGTGGTTGGAGGACAACCCGCAGGGAACGCGCGAGGATTTTCAAAAAGACAGTGTTGGTGCGACAAACCGGGTACGCAGC
>JBEPYC010000202.1:0-7523 GCA_041641555.1 Chitinivibrionales bacterium
GAACGCGATGCGCGAACCGCGCGGCCGGCAGATACTTCGGCAGTCGATACGCTGGTTGAAAACATTGGGGAAAACGACGATACATTACCCCGGGACACCGCGCTGGTGGATTCCACAGAAGAAGGCCTTTCGGGGGAGACGGCAAAACCCGATCAAACGAAGGATACTGTGCCGGGAGTTTCAGCACAACCAGATACTGCCTCTGATCCGTCCGTGAATGCGCCCGACTCCATCCGGCCCGACACAGTCGATACGGTTATGCAGACAGTTCAGGGGGCATGCGGAAACGATACTGTCCCGCCGTGGGTTTATCCGGATCCCTCCGGGGGGCTTCACAGGAACAGGGTAGAGGTGATGTTTACTACAAGCGAGCCATGCAGTGTGCTCTGGCGACGGGACTCATCGGAATGGAACGAATATACAGGGCCTTTTGAGATTACCGAGACGGGCATAATTGAATTTCATGCATGGGACACCTGCGGGAATTACATGAAGCCTCGGAAAGAGCACTACGAAATCGACCTCTGGAAGCCCTCGGAATTCTGTCCGGACGACATGGAATACATCGAAGTAGGTGCAAGTCGGTTCTGTATCGATCGATTCGAGTGGCCAAACCAGGAGGGAAAACTGCCGCAGTCGTTTATTTCAGTCTACCATGCAATGGACTCCTGCTATCAGGAGGGTAAGCGATTGTGTACCCTTGATGAATGGGTGGTGGCATGCAGCGGTCCCTACAGTTGGGATTATCCGTACGGTGATCTCTATGAGCCTTACGGATGTGCCTCTGAAGACAGTACGGTGAATCGGTCTGGAAAAAGGCGTGAATGCAGGGGCTATTTCGATGTATACGACATGTCCGGCAATCTGGCGGAATGGACAAGCACCCGCTCCAGTGCGAATTCCCGGTATTACAATGTCATGGGCGGTTTCTGGCAAAGCGGGTCGGATGGCTCATGCAAGGAAGCGCGATACAGCTATTATCCCGAAAACAGGCATAATCCCGTTGGTTTCAGATGCTGCAAGGATGCCGAACAGTAACACGCCGGCTACGCACCGGTCGAACAGGTAGATGAAACATTGATTCTCAGAAGCGCTGCAATACTCTGTACTTTCCTCGCGGTGTTCGGTACGCTTGCCGATGGTCTTCGGTATTCTGCTCCGCAGCCTGACTCGTACCACCCTCTGCCCGAATCGGTTCGACCAGGAAATCCTCTCCAGCGGGAAAACCCCGCACTTCTTGAACTCAACAGTTCTCTTCTCAGAGATACGACCATAATTGATTTCGAGAACCGTCAAATTGCATTTCTCAAGGTTGCCGAGCCGGGTATTCCTCTCTGGCAATATCGGTATGGTGAGCTGAATGAGTACATCGAAAACCGCTGGAATTATGGATTCGCTTCGCAGTGGTACCGGGAGTACGCGACGGGAACAAGGACGCGAGAGGAAGCCGAGAACAAAAGGCTTTCTCTTGAGCTGAAGCTTCCGCAGCATTACTACAATCAGGCCATCCCCACCTGGGCACAGAGGATTCTCGGTAAAGAACCTCCCAAACTCTCTATTCACGGGTACGAAGAAATTGAGATTTCGGTCAAGAAAGACTCGTACAGGATTCCTGGTGATGAAACTGAAGGGAGTGTGGTTCCGGAATTCAAGAACAACTACAACCTGACAGTGAGCGGCAGTGTCGGGAAAATGATCAATGTTCAGATGAGTACCAGTAGTGAGGAGCAGTTCGAGATCAAGGACGATCTCAAGGACATAAAGATCGAGTACAGGGGTGAAGGGGATGAGCTGGAAGATGATATCATTCAGGAAGTCAGCGCCGGGTACACTCGATTCGAGATACCCGGTACGCATCTCTCCGGGTATTCGGAAAGCCGCGAGGGTCTTTTCGGCATCAACGTGAAATCCAAATTCGGTCCCCTCCTTCTTACGACCGTTGCCAGTCACGAGCGTGGTGAAGCGCTGAGCAAGACGATTCATCCATCGCAGTCGGGCTCCAATGTCGTTCCTGTAAGCGATGTCGATTACGCGGCATTCAAGTTCTTTTTTCTCGACAGCGTTTATCGAGAAGCCTATATCCAGAAGCATAACACGGAAAAATCGCAGAAGGTATCTCCTCCGCGAATTCTGGATGACTATCAGGTCTGGGTTTCGGTGCCCGGAAACGATGAGACCAATGCTGACCTTGATGTCAATAACCAGTATCGCTATGTCCGAAATGCCGGGGAGTCCGAAACGCCCATTCTTTTCAAGAAGCTTGTCGATGGGAATGGTTACGAGCTTGATCAGTCCGAGGGATGGTTGCGAATCGATACGACCGTGTCTGCTAACGAAATGGTGGGCATCTACTTTCAGACCGAAGATGCAGAGCTGGTGCCTACAAAGGGTGATACGGCTATAGTTGATTCTACTGCCGAACGGGACACGATGGATGCGCTTTTTATTATCAAACCCAAAGAAACCGAGTTCGATTCCGCACATCCGGTTTTTCCGCTCATGTGGCGGAATGCCTATAATATCGGGACATTCACTGGTGATGTCGAGGTGGTCGTGAAGCGGATAGATGAAGGGGGCGGGGATTCTATCCCCAATGGGGCCAACGGTTATTACTCCGATATCCTCGGGCTGACCCAGGATCAGAAGCGCATCGAGGACGAAGACATTTACATGCTCAACGCGGGCTATTTGATCATTCCTCCTTTCACGGACGATTTCCAGGGGAATGAGCCGTTTCGGAACCCGGAACTGGGCGAAGACTATGTGCGAACGGATATGTACGAAGTCGCTCATAACTCGACAAAGTACAGGAACGACATCAGGACCAGGCCGAGATTCGCCATCGAAGTGAGTGGAGCTTCGACTGACCGAAGAACACGGTTCAATCTCGGGTTCGGGGTGATCGAGGGGTCCGAAGAAATCAGGACGAGTGGGGGCACACGGCTGGTCCGGGGTGTGGATTACCGTCTGTTCTACGATGCCGGTGAGTTGGAGCTGCTTTCACAGACGGCCCAGAATGCTCCGCGGCTTGAGGTCAAATACCAGAGAGAATCGCTTTTTATTCCGGAGAGTAAAACGTTTCTGGGGGCACGCGGCGAAATACGGCTGCCGCTGATCAGCGAAAACTCCTACATCGGCACGAGTGTTCTGTACCAGCAGTCGGGAAGCAGTGAAGACATTCCTCGGATTGGGCAGGAGCCCTTCAATAAGCTACTTCTCGATGTTAACACGAGCCTGGATTTTGAACCGGAATGGATGACGACGTTAGTCAATGCACTTCCCATGGTAGAGACCGATGCGAGATCATCGCTGCAGTTCGATGTCGAAGCAGCGCACAGCCGAACGATTTCTACGACTGCGGGAAAGGCCTATGTCGATGATTTCGAGTCGAGCGAACAGCTCTATCCGATTTCTTCGAGCCACAATATGTGGCATCAGTCCTCCCCTCCCGGAGAGGTCCTGGATTCGATGCTTGTCCGTCCTCCGGTATGGGATCAGTGGTGGTTTACTCCCGTGGAGGGGGATGACGATCGGCAGCGGTGGTATCGCAGAGACAGCATTATGGTTCTTTCTCAAGAAGAAAAGGAAGTGTCCTCGACTGACCGTAGTTTTCACGAACAGGTGATGCTCTGGGAATGCATTCCTGCAGGCTTGGCACTCTACGATAACTACAAAGACCCCTGGGCGGGTATCATGCAGTGGTTCCCGCCGACATCGGCGGATCGAACCGAAGATCGCTATCTTGAGTTCATTGTGAACGCAAAGCATGCCACCGGAAAACTGCATATCGATCTTGGTGAAATCAGTGAAGATATCAGTATCGATGGTGGGCCTCCAAACGGTGTGCTTGACAAGGAGAACCCGAAGAACCTTGCGGTGATTACCGATTCCTTGAATACCGGTCTGGATGGGGTATTCGATTCCCTGGAGTATTACGTCGTTCCGAATGCGACGCAGACCGGCTGGGATACGCTTGGTCTGGGCAGTGATTCGCTCCCGTTTCCATCGGACCCTTCGGGGGACAATTTCCAGGAGTACGAGTACAAGAATGACCGCCTGGATAACTACCGGGTCGCCAACGGCACGCAGGAAGACAACTCCGGCAAGATTCAGCTTTTGACGTCCGAAGACCTGAACAACGATCGGTTCTCGAAAAAGGAAGCGTTCTTTCGCTTCGAGATAGACCTGGATAACATCGAGGAATCTGATTTCTATGATTCTACCTCGGCTACCAGAGAAGAAAACGGGTGGTACAAGATACGCATCCCACTGAAAGAGACCGAGAATAACAATATCAACGGCGCGAGCTGGGAAAGAATCCAGTACATGCGCATGTGGTGGGATGATTTCGGGGAACAAAAGGAGAGAAAGCACACACTGGCTTTCGCTCGGATGCAATTTGTAGGAAACCAATGGGATCCGACCCCGATAGCACCTGCGTCGGCACAGCACACGGTCATGGACATTTCTGGAAGCAGGGTTTTTATTCAGCCGGAACCCCGCGAAGGGGTCAAAGTGAGCGTGGTGAACACCGAGGAGGATTTAGCCTATAAGGCTGCGGTAACCGGAAAATCGTTCATTCCTCGTGAAAGGGATGCGCGGGGTATTTACAAGAAAGAGCAGGCGCTCAAGATCACCTACCAAAACATTGCGGCTAACGAACAGGCGCTTGCCAGGCGACGGTATGACTATCAGGCGCTGGATATCTCGGCCTATGACCGAATGGGCCTGGTGGTGCATAGCGATACCGATCAGCGGGCGGACAGCGTTTATTTCGTGGTACGGTTTGGTAACGATGATTCGAGTTTCTATGAGTACCGTGTTCCCCTGGATGATGGATGGAGTGCGACAGACTGGGCGGCTCCGATAGAAATCGATCTTCTCGAACTTGCCACATTCAAACTGGGACTGCTTGAATATTTTGGTCCTGTTGATACACTGATCGATACCCTCTGGGAGGCCAATTCCCGCGGCGCTTCCTACCGTATTCGCACTCGGCTTCACCGGGCGCCTTCATATTCGAACATTAAGGATATCTATCTCGGGATAGTCAGGACAGGCTCGGAGTCTGCTCTACCCGTCTCTGGTGAGCTGTGGGTGAACGAATTCCGGGTCGACGGCCTCGAAGGGTTCGCGGGATCGGCGGCATTGGCCAGCGTTCACATGCAATGGGCCGATTTCATGTCGTTTGATGGAAGAGTCGAGTACAATGACGGTAATTTCCGCCAGATGACTCAGCACAGCATCACCCCGGGAGATTCGAGGCTTCAGGGTTCGGCTGCGACCTCGGTTGCTCTGGATAAGTTTGCCCCGAGTGAATGGGGACTGAGTGTTCCGGTTGACTTGAGCGTGTCAAGGAGGGTCGAGCGCCCGCAGCTTCGCCCGGGCAGTGATATTCCTCTTCAGGGAGAAGATGATGAACCGGATAAGCTGATGGACTTTCTGCGCAGCGATAAGAAAGATACAACCGATGCCACGCATTACCAGAAGAAGACGACCGATGTATCGGTGTCAACGCAGTTTCGGAAGAATCGGGATTCCAAGTCGTGGCTTGGCAAGTTTACCGCCGACAGAATCGGGCTGGATAATATCAGCTATCAAACGCGTGTGTATCAGGAACACCAGGGCCGTAAGCGGACCGAACCTGGTGACTACATGAAAGTGGATTCGGTAATTACCTACACGGGTAATCTCGCCTACGATCTTAGTCCGAGAACTCCTCCGGACTGGACTGAGTGGAGGCCGTTTGAGAAGACTACATACAGTTGGTTTCCCAACCACCTCAAGCGCTACGAGTTGTCGCTTCTCCCGCGGACCCTCAATTTCGATATCGCCCGGACCAGATACGAGCAGAATTTTTCGCGAAACGAACGAGTCAGCGATACTACGAATCTTCTGCAGCGGTTCCGGCTCGACCATGGAATGAATTTGTCGTATTCGCCGATAAATCCGCTGCTTGATTTCAACTATAATATCACGGCGTCCCGGGATCTCGATGAGGAATCCAAAGGAAGAGGGAATTGGAACGAATGGGGGGAATTTGTACAGGACAGGGTCATCCACATGGACCCGACGTGGAGGAATTACGGGTATTTGTATGGTGAGAAGACCCGTTCCCAAACAGCTCGTTTGCAGTTCAAACCCAAGGTGTTCGGTTGGCTCGAGCACACCTTCGATTACAGCGGCCGATTTACCAGTGGAGAGCTTTCAAAAGACGGCGTGTCATCGCTGAATCTGGAAGTCCAGAGCGAATTCGAATTTCGTGGCTCGGTGCAATTCGGTACGATGTTTCAGCGGATGTCGGAAGGAACAAAGACTGTAGAGACACTCAGCTCGGTGTTTGAAGCTATCGACAAGGCGTTGGACAAGATCGATCTGCACCGGGTGAATTTCAATTACGATGCGGTTCTCACGACAGAGTATGGCAATGTCCACACAAACATACTCGATACGAGCCAGGTTCGTTTGAGAGAGTTTCTGAAATATCAGATTGGGTTGATGAAAGGACGCAACCTGACGGATATCGCTATGGCACGGCTTGATCCCGAGGAGTTTGGCGGGATGGAGTATCGGTTGGAGAATGATGAATACGATAACTACCAGAACGACTTTCTGACCGGAACACGCTCATGGTCGGTGTCAACCGGCTTTAAGCTTCCTGATCCTATCGGGATCGACATATCGCGAGTGTCTCTGAGAAAATCCATCGATTACCGGTCACTTCCGGATACTACCCGGTTTGATTCAACGGAAGTGTGGCCTGAGGTAGGCCTGGGTGTCCGTGCAAGTTTTCTCAACAAGCTTCCGATTGTCAAAAATAACATCAACAATGTATCGGTATCGTCGGACTATACCTATAAAACAGCGGTTGAGCGCCATTATTCCGAGCGCGTCAACGTTGATTCCAGTATGGTTATCACCCATGAGCTTCGACCATTGGTGGGGTTCAACGGTACACTCAAGAAGTGGCCGATTTCGATTAGTTACAACAGAGATTACTCGACAACCGAAACGGTCGCCAACCAGGGCGCGCGAAAGTCAGTGGAGACAAGTAACCGTGCGTCTTTGAACTGGACGTTGAAACCGAATTTCAGGAAGGATGAGGTGAAATTCCTGGGCTTTGACATTCCACTCACCGGAAACCTTCGTCTGGACCTGGATTTCACGCACCGCTTAAGCAGGGAACTGGAGGCGTCGAGGGGCAGGAACGGGGATGTCTTGATGGACAATGGCCGCCCCTCCTACGACGATGAAAATGAGATTAAGACGGTGAACTGGTCTCTTGATCCGCGAGCCTCGTATGACTTCTCCACCAATGTCACCGGAAACGCGGCATATTCCCTTTCCAATTCAAGCTCGACCGCCGACGGCTCAGACCAGACCACACACATTTTTACCCTAAGCGTACGCATATCGTTTTAGAGACTGTTGGCTCGCATGCGAGCTTACAGTCTCTTATGCAGTTCATCTGCATATAGGCATCCAACGTCGGTGGATACGAGATTGCCAATGACAGAGCCGAT
>JBEPYC010000203.1:0-7510 GCA_041641555.1 Chitinivibrionales bacterium
TCGGGTATCACCGAAGCAACTACCGAAGTCTTTCTTGAGTGTGCGTATTTCGAGCCGATCGGTATTCGGAAGACATCCAAGCGCGTGGGGCTTTCCTCGGAGTCATCGTACCGTTTCGAACGGGGAGTCGATTACGGTGAGGGGCTCATAGATGCACTGGATACTGCCGCTGAGATGATACGGCAGATTGCCGGGGGCACGATCGCTTCAGGAAAAATCGATGAGCACGGGACACGCCCGACGCCTCCGGAAATTGCGGTCCGTATGTCGCGTATTCGCCGACTTCTCGGGATAGATATTCCAAAGCAGGAAGTACGAGGTTATCTCGAGGCTCTCGGGAATCGTGTGGTATCCGAAGACGACGACACACTGACGGTTGAGACGCCGTCGTTCCGGCACGATCTGGCAATCGAAGCAGATCTCATCGAGGAGGCGGGGCGCCTTCACGGATACGACAATATCCCCTCGTCAACGCAGGCACCGGTTCCCTTGCTGAGAATTCCGACCCCGACCGAGAAACTGACCGATTCACTTCGCCACGCGCTTTCTTCGAGTGGTTTCAACGAGATCGTGACCAACAGCATGGGTTCTCCCCGGAAACAGCAGTTGGTTTCTCCGGGCAAAGCTCAGGTAGAAGTTCTCAATCCCCTCACCCCTGAGATGTCGGTCATGCGCACGAGCCTGATGGCATCGATGCTCGATACGATCGCGTACAATCTCAACAGAAAAAGCACGAATAATCGCTTATTCGAGCTGGGGAAAACATTCGAGGCACTCAAAGGCAGGGAACTTCCACGAGAGCGCGAGGTTGTCTGCATCGGTATTCATGGCGACTTCTATCCGGCTTCATGGGCAACACCTGCGGTGTGCAGTTCTTTTTTCGTTCTCAAAGGGATTGTACACCACTTTCTTTCGAGTATCGGCGTGGATGGAATCAAATTCAAGCCACTCGATGGACCGCAGAGCCAGACGTTCGATGAAGAAGCTGCAGAGGTTACCGGAAGCCGCGGCATTTCGGGGCACCTTGGAAAAGTGGCGCCGGGTACCCTCAAGAAATTCGATATCAAGTCAGAGGTGTTCTGCGCAGAACTAGATGTCACCGATTTCCTTCAGAGTTTTGCAGCTCATCCTGTCTACCGCACTCTTCCGAAATACCCAGCAGTGGAGCGGGATTTCAGTTTTATTATGCCCGATGACCTGCACGCGGCGGATGTTGCGCGCACTATGCAGGATGAGTCACCGCTGGTCGAAAGCGTCCACGTCTTTGATCAATACCGCGGCAGCCCTCTGGAGAAGGGAACCAAGAGTGTTGCCTATGCGGTGCTTCTGAGGGCTCCTGATCGGACCCTGACCGACAAGGATGCCGATGAGGTGTGCGATTCGATTGTTGCTCAAGCAGGCAAGGCCTTCGGCATCTCGCTTCGTTCGTGAGCCATAAACCGCGTTCATCGTCGAAACGGGACGTGACATTCGCCTCTACGGTGACATCGGCTCTTCAATCCCGCGCGATCTTACGTCCGAATTCTGGACAAGCTCTACCAACACATTGTATAGTCAAAGCAGGGAAGGGCTGCAGTGATTCAGGTGGCTCGTCACCTGGTGAACCGTCAACGAGCGCTTTGTTCGAGGGTCATCAGCACACTTTTTGATTGATTCGCGAAGGCCGGGTATGTTATTTTTGTTTTTGCGGTGTCTGCACATGCTTGTGGTATACCGAATTGTGTGCAACCACCTGAAGTAGCTTATCACCTTTTTTGCATCAAGGATGACACTGTGTCTATCGAGGCCTTGAACGATCTTGAATCGAAAATAGACGTATTGCTAGAAGCATTCAGAAATCTGAAACAAGAATCTGAAGGCCTTAGAGCTGAACTCGAGCAGAAAAGCTCGAGCATAAACAATTTAGAGTCACAAAACCAGAGCCTCACTGAAGAGCTGAATCAGCTGAAGGGGTCTCTGGATGAGCGAGAGAAAAAACTCGATGTTGCTGCGGAACGAATTCAGGGTATTCTTCGGAAGCTCGAACCTTTAGGCTAAGGGGCGTTTTATTCTGCAGCTGCAACGTCGGGGGGCATTATGAGCATATCGACGGAAAGTGTGCGTGTTGTCATACTCGGAGACGAGTATACAGTTAAGAGTGATACGAATGCCGAAACGACCCGCAAGGTCGCGGACTTCGTTGGAAAGAAGATGGCCGAGGCTCCGCATAATGGTTCTTCGCGCGATAAACTGAAATCGGCAATTCTATCCAGTATGAATATTGCCGGAGAGCTTTTTGAATACCAGGCCCGGTGCGAAAAAAACGATGAAGTTCTTTCCGAGCTTCAGGACCGCGTCGCCAGTATTGTTGGCCGAATCGACGATGTTCTGAACACGCACGACTGATACACCCACCGGAAGCTGCATTTCTTCGTCAGCTTTCCTTTGGTACTCTCATAGCATTCTCTCCTGCCCGGTTGTCGGTTCCAAGACACCTGCCTTCGGTTCGTTGAGCAGGGCGTCTGTTATTTATACAGGAGGTACATGATGACAAGTATAGTCGTTGCCGCGGTTATCGCCGGCGTTGCGGCTGGTTTGGCATTTCTGTTCGTCGGTTTGTACTGGCGTTCCGTTATCGACAAGGGATATCGGGAGCGCATGATGAACCAGGCGCAACAGGATGCAGCACGGGTTCTGAGGGAAGCCGAAAAAGAGGCCGAACTCCAGAAAAAAACCGCGATACTGGAAGCCAAGGACGAATGGTTTAAAGCAAAAAGTAATTTTGAGCGCGAAGCCGCACGGAAGCGCGATCAACTCAGACAGGATCAGCAGAAGCTCAGAGAGCAGGAGAACGATCTCGTTCGACGCGAAGAGCTGGTCACTAAGCGGGAAAACGAGTTCACGGCCCGGGAGGGTTTCCTCAACACCAAAGAAGCTACAGTTCGCACCAAAGACAACGAGTTGAATCGTCTTATCTCACTTGAAAACAGCAAGTTAGAGAAAATTTCGCAGATGACGCAGGAAGACGCCAAGGGTCTTCTAATAAAAAATCTGGAAAGCCAGGTTCGTTACGAATGTGCGCAAATGATAAAGGAAATGAAGGACAAGGCCCGGGAAGAAGCTGAGCATGAATCCAAGGAGATCGTGCTCCAGGCAATTCAGCGTTGTGCTGCCGATACCACGGTTGAATCGACGGTGTCGGTGGTGAACCTTCCCAGCGATGAAATGAAGGGGCGCATTATCGGGCGTGAAGGAAGGAATATCCGGGCCTTTGAAGAGGCAACGGGTATTGAAGTCATTGTCGACGACACGCCGGAAGCGGTTATACTCTCTGGTTTCGATCCCATTCGACGTGAAGTTGCCCGTATCGCTTTGGAAAAACTGATCGTGGATGGTCGGATTCACCCGGGGCGCATAGAGGAATTGATCAAGAAGAGCGAGGAAGAGCTCAAAAAGGAGATGAAAGAGGCTGCCGAAGAGGTGATTCTGGAGCTTGGCGTGCATGGCCTTCGACCGCCGCTGGTGGACCTTCTGGGACGACTCAAGTATCGTGCATCGTATGGCCAGAATGTGCTTCAGCACAGTAAGGAAGTGGCAGTGCTCGCGGGGATTATGGCAACCGAGATTGGCCTCGATCCCAAAGTCGCAATCCGCGCCGGACTCCTTCATGATATCGGAAAGGCCATCGATCGTGAAACCGAAGGCACCCACTCGGAGCTCGGAGCGGAAATGGCCGCAAAGCATGGTGAAAACGAGATTGTCACCAACGCCATTGCGGCCCACCACGAAGATGTTCCGCCAATTTCCTTCTACCCAGTTCTCACTCAGGCAGCCGATACGGTTTCGAGTACCCGTCCGGGTGTTCGCCGCGAAACGCTGACCAACTACGTGAACCGGCTTACCAAGCTCGAAGAGATTGCCGACTCGTTTCGCGGGGTCAGCAAGTCGTATGTCATCCAGGCCGGTCGCGAGATTCGGTGCATGGTGGAGCCTCACGATATCACCGATGCACAGGCTGAAGAACTGGCGGGGCAGATTTCGCTCAAGATTCAAGACGATATGGAATACCCCGGGCAGATCAAAGTCACGGTCATCCGTGAGAGCCGGTATACCGAATATGCGCGGTAATGACCTTTGCAGCACCTATGACGATGCAGCGCAGGGGGAATTCATAAATTCCCCCTGCGTATATGTATTACAATCCATCCCGTTCATCAGACACAGACAATGAATATTCTTTTCGTAGGCGATGTTTTCGGTACTCTGGGAAAGCGTGTCCTTGCCGAACGGTTGCCCAATCTCCTTCGTGAGCACGCGGTGGACGTTTGTATCGCCAATGGTGAGAACGCGGCAGGGGGACATGGGATTACCCGGAATTTAGCGCGTAAGTTTCGCCGGTTTGGGGTCGACGTCATCACCGGCGGGAACCATTCTTTTTCCAATCAGGATGCGGTCGATGCTCTTGCCAACGAGCAGAACGTTCTCCGGCCGCTGAATTTTCCCGATGGTAACCTTGGTGTCGGAAAAGTCCTGTTTGGCGAAAAACAGCGCATCGGGGTAGTTAACCTTCTCGGCCGAACGTTTGCACCGGAGCATCTGGATTGCCCGTTTCGCAAAGGCAAGCAGGCAGTGGAACAACTTCGCAAGCAGACCCCGATCATTCTGGTGGATTTCCATGCAGAGGCGACCAGCGAGAAGAAAGCACTCTTCTACTTTCTGGACGGAATGGTGAGTGCGGTCATCGGCACCCACACTCACGTGCAGACTGCCGATGAACAGATTTCGCCGAAGGGAACGGCCTTTATCACCGATGTCGGAATGACCGGGCCCGAAGATTCATGTATCGGCATCAAGCCCGACCCCATTATCAAGCGTTTTCTTCTGGGAACACCGGTTCGTTTCGAGCCCTCCGATCAGGGTCCCTTACTCAGCGCCATTGTGCTGGAAATCGACGAAAGAACCGGTGCCTGCAAGTCGATCAAGAGGATATACGAACGAGTCGCATGGAAAAGCGGCGAGTGAGTGTCTACATGCCCACGTTTGCTTTGAATCGGTAGTATGCTCGATCACCCATCTGAATTCCTACCTCCCAATCTCTGTGACCGCCCGTATTCGGTAAGCGAGGTTAATCGTGGTGTCGCATCCATGCTTGAAAAGGCAAGGTCGGTGCTCTGGATCGAAGGAGAGATCTCCAATTTCAAACGAGCATCGAGCGGGCACTGCTATTTCACGCTCAAAGATCGGCAAAGTCAGATTCCGGCTGTCATGTGGCGCTCGACCGCGCTTAAATTGAAGTTCGAGCCGGAAAGCGGCATGTCGGTTATGGCTATCGCTGTGCTTCGGGTATACCAGCGCGGCGGCTACTACCAGCTGGACATTCAACGTATGCAACCCGCCGGACTCGGTGCCTTGTACGCTGCACTCGAGCAGCTCAAGAACAGGCTCGAAAAGGAGGGGCTTTTCGAGTCGGTACACAAGAAAACGATTCCCGACACAGTGCGACGCATGGCGGTGATCACCTCCAAGAAAGGAGCTGCGGTACGCGATATCCTGAAGGTGGTGGCTTCACGTTCTCCGCAGACCGATGTTCTCCTGGTTGATGTGCCGGTGCAGGGAGACAAGGCAGCAAAGGCGATCGCCCGAGCGATCGAGGACTGCAACAGATGTGAAGGTATCGACTGTCTGATTGTCGGGCGCGGAGGCGGCTCGATCGAAGATCTTTGGGCCTTTAACGAAGAAGTAGTCGCGCGGGCCATTTTTTCATCGGATATACCGGTTATCTCCGCAGTGGGGCACGAGATCGATTTCACCATAGCGGATTTCGTTGCGGATGTGCGCGCCCCGACGCCTTCGGCTGCCGCGGAAGCAGCAGTTCCGGACACCCACGACAACCAGCGCTACTACGAGAATCTTTTCACCCGGTTCGCCTACGCTTTCGGCACCTACTGGGGCAACCTTCGTCAACGTTACCGTCGCGTATCTCTCAGTGCCGGCCTTCGGCGTCCGGCGCGAATGCTCACCGAAGCGCGACAGATTCAGGACGACCTTCGCGACCGGCAATTTCTCGCTCTCTGCAATACCTTGCGCGAATATCATCTGCGTCTTGGTAAGGCGGCAGCATCGCTCCATGCACTCAGCCCACTCCAGGTTCTCTCACGGGGGTACAGTGTCGTAACCGGACCCGATGGCAAAGCTGTCCGGGATGCTAATCAGCTCACCTCAGGCGACACCGTGACCATGCGATTCAGCAAAGGAAACGCTACGGGCACCATTACCGATACGGGTGCTGATCGGGTCCGAAAAAAATAGCCTGCCTAATTACTGTTGGAATAGAAACCCCGGGCGCCGCCCGGGTGTTCACGCTACCATTGGATGGCAATACGGATTCTGTTTGGGGAAACATCGAGCGCGATGTTCCGTTCGCATGCGCAGGGGAAAAGCGTTTTGTTTCGCACGTAGTACATCAGAATGCCGATACCGCTTCCCGCCAGCCCCCCGACGACCACATCCGACACGAAATGCCGGTGGTCGGCTACGCGGGTGTAAGACACCCAGCTCGCGGCGGCAAGCGCGCCTCCGGTATAGGCAAGTTTTCCTGCCCGGTGCCACGGGTTTTCCCAGGATCCTGCATAGTTGATTGCGTACAGCGACGAATACGTTGCGGCGGCAAAGGAAGTGGATGCATGGCCAGAGTAAAAGGATTTCCTGGAATCGCGAATCTTATCCGGCGGGAAGTTTTCCCAGCTCGGGCGTTTTCTGCCGACGCTGTTTTTGACCAGGCTATAAAAAAACAGGTTAAGCGCAAGCGTTTGAGCATACCCTTTTGCATTCCGGTACGCGAGTGGTGAAAGCAACCCTTCCTGGACAGGCACGAGCGCGATTGCGGCTCCCACTATCCCCGCCCCCGCAATGAGTGCTTCATCCGGGACGGCCTCGGGGACATACGCGAGATCGGTCTGGGGACTCGGGATCACCGGCACCTCCGGCCAGACATCACTCCTGGAAAACACCAGTCCCGCACCGGCAAGTCCGATCGTGAAGCCCCAATCCGCAACTTCGCTGAGCACGGGGGAGCGCGAACTGTCTACAACCACAATGCTATCCGCGCGGCAAACCGACACCACGCCGGCCAAACAAACCGATACAACAGCCAACCGAACTATCATTCATATCCCTTACGGATCGAGGTTCTCGCTCAAGCGGCGAGCCATTCCGTACCCGTGTACGGCTGAAACCCGACTGTTTCACCGGGCTCGCTATGGAATCGTGGCATAAAACACCACTGGAAACGCTCCACCGGCAGCAACTTGTTCGACCGTACCCACAGCAAGCAGAGTGCCTGCCTGCCTCTTTTGGTTCTATGGAAGATACCTGATGGGGAAAAATTCTTGCTTATGGCCCAACCTGTTTCTCCAGATCGGTCCCAGGTCCAAGATAGGAAAACAAGTTTCCGTTTTCTTGCCGCCGAATAAATCATAATTGAGATAGAAGCTGTGAAGACCGTTCCATGTAAAAGGAGGGAGTTATGCGG
>JBEPYC010000204.1:0-7490 GCA_041641555.1 Chitinivibrionales bacterium
AACACCAAGGTACGAATTCAGCTCGGAAGCAGGGCAGTATCATTTACCGGGCTGTACCGAAGTTTTGACCATTGGTTGAAACGTAGCTCTGAGCGCGTGCTCAGCGATGTCAAAGAAGTCCCTTCCACCGAGCCGGAAATCGGTGCCCTGAAGCTTCTGGGAAATACCGCACCCGATCTTACTGCCAACTATCACGAACGCTTCAAATCACGCGTCCGCAAAATCGTCACCGATTACCTTCGAATACGGTTTAATACTCGGTTGAAAATCGATGAAGGCGACTGGATTCAGAAGATCACCGATGACGGAACCATTCTGGCTGAGTGGGAAAAGGAATACCTGGCCGAAGCGGAAAGCTCCTACAAGAAGGTAGCTGCTGCGAACCGTCCAACCGGAAGAGAGCTACAGGGAATCTATAACTGCCTGAGAATGTTCGAGATACTGCCCCGAAGCGGCCCTACCATTCTTCTCTGCGAACCGCCGGGGGTTCCTGGAACCGTGCTTCCCGAAAACATGCGATTCCTTCGCACCTATGTGCGCAATGGTGGTTTCATTTATTTCATGAACACAAGCGGACTGAAGGTCTGTAAAGGCATGCGCGGCTTGCTTCGTCAAATCACCATGGAGACTCTCGAGGATAAGACCGGCGAAGAAACGCTGCAAAAGCTGAGCGAGGATGACACCGACGTTTCTGGATACGAATTCAGAGATCCCGATCCAACTATTTTTCATCCGTGGACATTCTTCCCGATGATTCTTCCCCGAAGAACGGATGTCAAATTCACGGTCTATAACAAGATCGGCAACATCGTGTTCACCGACACCCTTTCGAACATGAACCCGGGTGTCTACCTTCAGAAAAACAAACACTATCGGTGGTATGCCGTGAATAATATGGGAACCCAGGTCGAAAGCGGCTATTATATCTATCAGTGGGAAGCTGATTTGTACAAAAAAACCGGGCCAATGCGGGTCAGCTCACTCCGGAAACTCCGACCAGGCAACCACCCTATCTACTCGGCTTTCTACGATATCGATGATGTGCCCACAAATCAGCCGCTCAAGCCCGATAACCTGCCCTATGGAGAAACGGGAGTATTCGGGTGGAACTCCCCCAAAGGCTTCCAGTCCATTTGCTACACTGAAGGCTACAAAGAGAAAGCGCTCCTTCAAAACACCGGAAAACAGGACTCACAGCAGGACGCAGCACTCAAGTGGGTTACCAATGTGATTTTCCATGCACTCGCCGAAGGAAGCCTTGCGCGATAGTTCTTTGAGAAAAAAAACGATCTTTTTTCTCCTCTCAGCGAGAGAGCTCCTCAGAATCTTCGCCCCCTCAAACACGCAGCCGGCGTTTATCCTGGGTATGCCCTCTGCCATACCCACAGGATAAACGCCGGTACTGCAATCAGAAGCTGGAAAGTGGGGAGAGATAGTATGCGGTGTTGTTTTTATTCGGCGACGTTGCCTCCAGCCGAATATCAGCCCAGGCGCTTCAGGCCTTTGGCTCCGATATCCCGTCTGAAGGTTTTTCCCTCGAACTGGATCTTGTCGACTGCCTCATAGGCGGTCGCTATCGCTTCCTGGAGGGTGTCGGCCCAGGCACTTACGGCAAGAACCCGTCCTCCGTTAGTGACCAGATGTCGGTTTTCATCGGTACTTGTCCCGGCATGGTATACATCGATATTCGGCATTCCTCGTTCTGCTTCGCTGATACCGGTGATGAGCTTTCCTTTTTGGTATTTACCGGGATACCCTTTCGATGCCAGCACGACTGTCGCACACGACTGAGATGAGATTTCAATCTTCACCTCCGACAGCTTCCCCATCGCACAGGCATAGAACACATCGTACCAGTCGCACTGAGCAAGAGGAAGCACAGCCTGGGTTTCCGGATCACCAAACCGACAGTTATACTCCACCACCTTGGGACCGTCCTCGGTAACCATAATTCCTACGTACAGAAGCCCCTGGTAGATCCGTCCTTCCTTCCGCATCGCATCCAGGGTGGGCACGATAATCTCGCGCTCCACCCGGGCCAAAAGAGCCTCATCCACAAGCGGGGCAGGTGCATAGGCGCCCATTCCTCCGGTGTTCGGGCCGGTATCACCCTCGCCGATGGGCTTGTGATCCTGGGAGCTCGGCAATATTTTATAGTCTTTTCCATCGGACAGGACGAATATCGAGGCCTCTTCTCCGCTCATTTTCGACTCGAGCACGACCGAATCTGCAGCCTCTCCGAATGCCCGATCGTCGAACATCGCGCTCAGCGCCTCTTCCGCCTCTTCTTTTGTGTCACACACCACGGCACCCTTGCCGGCAGCGAGGCCACTTGCCTTCACCACGATAGGCGCACCCTGCTTATCCAGATATGCCATTGCAGATGGCTTATCGGTGAATACTTCAAAATCCGCAGTAGGTATCCCGTATTTCTTCATCAGGCTCTTGGAAAAACGTTTGCTTCCTTCGATTTCAGCAGCAGCGTGGTTTGGACCGAAAATGGGTATATTCTTTTCACGAAAGGTTTCGACGATCCCTTCGACCAATGGTAGTTCCGGTCCAACAATTACCAGGTCGACATCGCTCTCCTGAGCCCATTCGGCGAGATCCGCCCACCCCTCGATCGTCTGGTCCACCAGTATGCAGCCGTCGTGCGCCATCCCCGGATTACCCGGATATGCATAGGTGCACAGGGGGCGATCCGAGCGGAGAAGTGCTTTGAGCATCGCATGTTCTCTTCCACCACTGCCAACAATTAAAACGGTATTCATGAAATCCACGGAGCTACCTCCTGCAAAACCACTCAGTCCTAAGATGTCACATTAACAAAAGGAAACAAGGCGGAACAAATTAAAATCCGCGTATGTAATAATAATAGATCGGGAGGTCGTGAGTCAACGAGAGAGTTCGGCCTGAAACCGCTCGAGAAGGTCATTGCCTGGATAGGCCTTCACCCCCCGGCTGATCCACTTGCGAGCCTGTCGCTCTTTTTCCGTTGCAACCAGCAGGTTGATCAGATTTGCATACGATTCCGGAAGGTTTTTCTCGTGTTTCACCGCCCTCTCGTAGCATTTCTCCGCCTCTTCGAGCTCACCGCGGGCGGCGAGCATTGTCCCCAGATTGTTCCAGGAACGGGCATGATCGCTCTCCCGATCAAGGATATCTCGATATATGCTCTCCGCATCCTTGTCCCTGCCCGCGCTCTGCAACTGTACGGCCTGATTGTAGAGCTGGTCTATCGGAGCCAGCACAGTGTCAATACGAGACCTGGGTGGGTTCTTGTACACCTCATACCGATTTTCGATGTCTTCATTTCGAAGAGACGGGTCGCCGGCACGAGCTTTCCGGTAAGCCTCCCAGGACTTTTCAATCTCGCCCTTATTGTAGTAGACGACCGCCAGATTGTAGCGAATCAATGGGTCTTCCTCCCCTTCGAGAAGCTGTTGATGCCACCGGACGGACTCATCCCATCGTTCCAGCCGAAGTGCCGTATTGGCCGCAAGCCGGTAGAGGTCCGCTGCGTCGGGACTCTCACCCTGAACGGTCTCAGCCAGTTCAGTCGATATCCGGTAGGCCCTTTCGAGGTTGTCGCTCTTAAACGCTGCCAATGCCATGTTATACCGAACACCAAACGAAGTATCCGAAACCTCAGACCAAAGCTCCAGAGCCCGCTCATACGCACCCTCTTCGTAGTAGATACGGGAAGTCAGAAGTTTCCGCCGCCTTTTCCACTCGCCGTTATACGGGAGGCTGTCAAGACATTCCCGCGCCTGAGTGGTTTTGTGGTGTGCAAGGTAGATTTCCGCCATAAGATACCAGTCCGCCAACTCCCTGCTCGTCAGCGCCTTCAAATGCTTCAGTGCCAGAGTGGAATCTCCTGCCTCAACGGCAAGCTCCGCTTTAACCCGATGCGAAAAATCCGTTTCGGGGAACTCTCTGGTGAGGATGTCAGCCATAGCCCGGTACTCGCTGGATTCCCCCTGCTTTCTGGCAAGCACAAAGAGGTTGTATGCCGCGACAGAACGCTTCTCGGAATCAAGGGCGGCTGTATAGGCTTTTTCGGCAGCACGGGTTTTGCCCAGACCATCGAGAGCATTGCCGATATTAAGGCTGATCGCTCGATCTTCCGGGGCGATTCCTTCGGCCTTGCGATAGTAATCCAGCGCGGTATCGTAATCACCCTCGTGTTCCGCGGCCAAACCCAGGTTGATCAGTAATGTCCTGTTCTGTGGATCATTGTCTATGGCCTCTTTCCAGAGCTTCTCCGCTGCTTCAGTCTCCCCTTTCCGGGAATGAATGTAGGCAAGAAGGCTTTTGGCGGCGACAAAGTCGTTCTTGTGTGAAAGGCTTTCTTGGAATTGCTGCCGGGCCTTATCAAGCTGATTCAGCTCCATCCAGGCATACCCAAGCTGATAGCGGAGTCGCCACATACTATCGCTTTCGTTCTCAATCATCCGCTCGAGCCGGCCGATCGCCTTCCCATACATACCCGATGCGAGATAAGCCTGCACAAGATCCCGATTCAACCGCTGATTCCGGGCATACTTTTCGGTTGCACCTTCGAGTATGTTGACCGCACGTGTCCACTGATGCAATTCCCGGTAATAAAAGGCCAGTGACTGAAAAACTTCCATGTCATAATGCTTTGCAGGAAGTTTCTCGAGAACTTCCACCGCTTTTTCAGTCTTGCGGGCACGATGATAAAGAACGGCCAACCTCTGGTGAAGCGCTGCGCAATCATCCCTGCACTTCTCCAGCTCCTGCCTGACGCTCTGTATCGATTTCTCGACGTCTTCACCCATTGCTCCCAAAAGCGAAAGGTTCAGCTGGGCGCTTCGAAACCCCGGGTCAATGGACAAGGCTTTCTTGAATTCCCTTCGCGCGTCATCCCGTTTTCCATTCTCGTAGAGAATCACACCGAGAAAATCATGATACATTGCACTTCCGTGCATCGAAAGAGCCGACCGGACACTGCGCTCAGCTTCCTCGAGATTATCCTGCTTCCGATAGCATCGTGAACGAAGGTAGTACAGGTTCGGATCTTGAAACGTGTCCCGAAGAGGTTTCCAGACCCGGATTGCTTCATCACAGCTTCCCTTCTGGAAATAAAGCTTTCCGAGATTGAACCGGAGAAGCGGATCAGCTGCGAAATCCTGAACTCCACGCCGGAAATAATCCAATGCACGTCCCTGCTCCCCGCATTCCTTTGCAGCAACTCCCGCCCACAGGTAGGCATCGGGACTCGGAGCGACTCGAGATCCGAAATACGCCTGGAGGCTGTTCTGTGCCTTTTCGCATTTCCCCTCTTCAAGATTGAGCGATGCAGCCGAAAGCAACAGCTCGGGAGACCCTCCATTATGGTAGGCGCGGGTAAAATAGTCTGTAGCGCGCTCTGTTTCTTTTCTGGCGGCTGCAATACCACCCAAAATCTGAAGCGCCCCGGTGTTGTCCCGGTGTTTTTCCAGAATTGACAAGGCCCTTGAGGTATCCTCTTCTGCTATCAGGGCATAGGCATAATACCCCCACGCTCCCTCATGGTCTTTGTTCATCCGATACGCCTTGGCCAGGAGTGATTCGGCCCTGCGCGTGTTTCCCCGAGCCATCGCACACCTTCCAAGCATCACCTGAGCATCTACGAGACCTTTGTTGCGCTTGAGCGATTTTTCAAAAAACGATCGTGCTTCGCTGTACTGTTTCTGATGGAAAGACACCATGCCCATGTTGTAATACGCAAGAGCGTAGTCTTCATCGTGGTTAATCAGCGCGCGCCAGATTTTTGATGCTTCACCGACATTTCCCCTGCGGTAATAGACAACACCCCTGTTATTATGCGCATCGGAGTAGCCGGGGAATTTCTCTTCGGCCTGAAGGAACATTTTGAGCGCAGCGTCCAGATCACCCGTCTGCAGAAGGTCCAGGCCACGCATATTCAGATCGTATGCTTCGTTTGCGGCTTTCAAAAGACCCGATGGAATCGCATCACCGCTCTGGAAATCCTCCGGAGTTATCTCTACTTCCACTGCCTCAAGTGTAAAAAACAGTACCGGCAGAATAACTGCCAGCTGACACATTGCTTTTCTCATAGGGTTACCGCATCTGAATCTTGATTTGTACAGGTCTCACTTGTGAAGCGCTTAAATTCCGTTGCCGGCAGCTTAAACCGGCCAGACAGCCCCGCCTTAGGGCCTACTGTTTCTTCTCCGCTCCCATGGTCAGAAGATTCGGAAGATCGCCAAAACTCTCGAACGTCAGATCGGGTGTGACCTCACGGTCTTTCCCGTGGAGAAAGACCGACTCTCGGTCGCCGACAAACAAGGCCGTTTTCAACCCTGCCTCCTGTGCCGGTGCAATATCAATCGAAAGATCATTGCCCACCAGCACCACCTCGGCCGGAAGAATATGGTACTCATAAAGCGAGTCGAACAGCCTCTGAAAAATCTTCATGCTTGGCTTCGCCCATCCAAGCTCGTAGGAAAAAACGACCAGATCTTCCTCGAAAAGCTCCTGGTAATCATCCAATTCCCCGCTGGCGTCCTGATCCCGCGTGAAAAGAGTCAGATCAATGGGTGTGTAGAACTGAGCGTTCGAAAGAATCCCCAGTACGACTCCCTGCTCCTTAAGCTTTCTGAGGCAATCAACCACCCCCGGGAAAAAACCACCACCCAGAGCCGAAGAATTGTAGAACCAGGCGAAACACCGTGCGACATCCCGCTCCGTTCCCAATGACAGCGTCAACGGGTCGTATCCGTGGCGCTTGAGCATGAGGAGAATCACATACCAGATTTCATCGATTTTTACCTCCGGAGTCGAGATACCTTTGTCTCGTGCGCGGTCGTGATGCAGCGCGATAAGCCCCTCATACAACTCGCGCAGTGTGGCTACCGGTGTCCCTTCGGGGTTCATGTGCTCCAGGGCCGGCCGCATCCCAAAATGGTCTATCGTTTTCCCAAACGCATTCTCAAGGATTCGAGCCCTGGTGTTCCGGTCCGAGAACTCAGGCCGCCAGTAATTGATTAACGTCCCGTAGACGTCGAAAATTACCGCACGTATTTCATATAGTTTCTTTTCCCTGCCGGGGTACCGAAGTGGTATGAGTGAACGCTGGGGTTCACGTGGAGTGGCGGTGTGAATCCTGGAAGCAAACTCGGCGACAACAGACAAATGACTCCCCTTCCCTTTTAATCAGGCCAGAAAACCTCGCACAGCAAGGTTTGAAACCACTGGCTCTTCCATGGGCACATAACTTTCCGGATGCAGGCACGCATAGCACGGGGCACTTCATTGGAGCTGCCGCTTCCCGCGCTCAGGTTCGCGCAAATTTCCCTACCTCTGAAAATACGTCCGTGAAGAGGGCATGGGGAAAACAGGGCATACAAAAAACTCCGCTGCGGAACAGGCGAATTGCCGCAGCGGAGCACAAAAAAAGTCAGACGGCTATGATCAGCGTCGTACCGTCTGGTATACCTTTTCGACATCTTCCTTGATGCGGG
>JBEPYC010000205.1:0-7469 GCA_041641555.1 Chitinivibrionales bacterium
GTGCATATTTGATGGTATACGATATCGGCGGATAATTACCAAAGGCCTCCCCATTGCAAAACCGAGCGAAAATGTACCAAAGCCCCACGAGCCCACGGTCTCTGGGGCTTTTTCATTTCAAAGACACTCGTTTTGTCAAGAGCCTTGTGGTTACCGGACTGGTCTGGTTCGGAGTGCTGGCCTGGTGGCTTGCCTACGAACCCGCCGCGGGCCTGGTGCCGCGGGTTCCCGGGATGGACAACGCTCCCCGGGAAGTGTCTACGGATGCCGGTTCAGGTGCAGTACAGATCGGCGCGTTCTTTGCCCTGCATGATGGTGTCGCTTCGGAAATCCCCGGCAGTTGGCAGCAGTTTCGCGGACCGGGGCGTGACAATGCAGTTTTCTCGACTCCGCCCCTTGCCCATGCCTTCGGGAACACTCCTCCCATCCTGTGGTCCGTCGAACTCGGGGAAGGCCACGCGGCGCCGGCGGTTGCCAATGGGCGTGTGTTTGTGCTGGACTACGATGAAGAAACTGATGCCGATGCACTTCGGGCGTTTTCTCTCAGCACCGGAAAAGAGATCTGGCGACGATGGTACGAGGTAAAAGTAAAACGCAATCACGGCATGTCCCGGACAATCCCCGCTGTTGCCGACAGTTTTGTCGTGACCATGGGGCCGCGATGTCATGTGATGTGTACCCGAGCCGGGTCGGGGGATTTTATGTGGGGTATCGATCTGGTAGAAGAATATGGGGCCGAAGTGCCATTGTGGTACACGGGGCAGTGCCCCCTGATAGATGACAGCATTGCGGTCCTTGCTCCTTCGGGTAAATCGCTGATGATCGGGGTCGATTGCCATACCGGTGAAGTACTCTGGGAAACCCCCAACCCCCACGGATGGAAGATGTCCCATTCATCGATCATGCCGATGCAGTACGGTGGAAGAAAGATATACCTGTACTGCGCTTCGGGCGGCCTGGCAGGGGTGGCTGCCGATGGTCCCGACCGCGGAAGCATTCTTTTCCAGACCGATTCATTCAATCAGTCGGTTGTGGCCCCATCTCCGGTCGTACTCGGCGACGGCCGTATTTTCATGACCGCTGGATACGGAGGGGGTTCGGCCATATTTCAGGTTTCCCACTCCGAACACGCATTCGGGATCGAGATGATCGACAGGATCGAGGTCATGGAGGGCGCGTCATCGGAGCAGCAAACGCCCCTGTACCACGAAGGTCACCTTTTCATGGTGTTACCCAAGGATGCCGGAGAACTCCGAGGTCAATTTGTATGTGTGGATCCCGACACCCCACGGAAGATCATCTGGTCGAGCGGGCCCGAGCGGAAATTCGGTTTAGGTCCGTATCTTCTGGCCGATAACAAGCTATACATTCTCAATGACAATGGCACCCTCTCTATAGCACGTTTTTCCACGAGGCGGTACGAAGAACTCGGAAGAATTCAGATTATGGATGCGGTTGATGCCTGGGGTCCGATGGCTCTTGTAAATGGGAGATTGATCATCCGGGATGCCGGCAGCATGGTTGCACTTGACATCAGACGAAAGACGGGAGTATGAAGAAATCAGCGCCATTGGTTCTGGGCCTGGCTGTTGCGGCACTGGTTGCCGGCATAGGCCTCCGCCTGTTGACAAAGCAACACAGAGTTTCGTTTTTTCCCCGTAGAACTCCGGTGCAGTGCACCCCGGACAACCCCTACGAGTACAGTATCGATTCCCTGACCGGAATCGACCCGTCACAGGTTGGATACCGCGAGGCCGGTCGAATCGCGCTGTCCCTCAAAGCAAAGCCACAGGCGATTGCGATTGGAGACGATAACCGGCTGTATGCGGCGGGCGGAAACGAAATCAGTCAGCTCGATTCTGCGGGAGCAGTTCTCCAGTCGATTTCTGTCCCCCAGGAGGTGTTATGCCTTGCCCCGGGACGCAATGGAAAGCTGTTTGCGGGATCCAGGAACACCATAATGAATTACGGTTCCCGTGGGAAACTGACCCGACAATGGAACATCGGCGGCGAGAATACCTTTATCACCTCTCTTTGCGGCGATAATGAACACCTTTTCATTGCGGATGCGGGAATGCGGGTTGTATGGAAACTGGACACCTCTGGTAGGGTCAAAGGCAAAATAGGCATGAAAGATACCTCCCGGGGAATACCCGGATTTGTGGTTCCAAGCGCATACATGGATGTCGCTATGGGCAGAGACGGCTCACTCTGGGTTGTTAACCCTGGCAGACACCTGATCGAGAATTACCGCACCAACGGCGACCGTCTTTCGGCCTGGGGGTCCTCGGGTTCGAATATCGAAGGTTTCTGCGGGTGTTGCGGGCCAATCCAGATGGCCATGCTTCCCAATGGTTCATTCGTCACGGCGGAGAAAGGAATCGTTCGTGTAAAGGTGTATGACCCTGCAGGGCGTTTCGCGACGGTTGTCGCACCTCATGCTGCATTCAACCCGAAAGAATCGAATCTGGATCTGGCGGTCGATACCGCGGGAACCATTTACGTATTGGATAGTTATGGAAACCAAATCAGAGTCTTCAGAAAAAAAACAGCCTGAGCAATCCGCACCGTTTAACAAACGCAGGGGTTTTCTCAAAACAATCGGCCGTTCAGCAGCCCTGGCAGGGTTGGGCGCGGGTCTTTTCGGGCTTATCCGTCGGCCCAAAGCGGCGATGGCCTGGCAGCTCGATCCCAAAAAATGCGTTCAATGCGGCCGGTGCGCTACCGAATGTATCATGGAGCCTTCGGCGGTAAAGTGTGTCCATGCCTATGAGATCTGCGGCTACTGCAAATTATGCGGTGGTTACCACCAGCCCAACGCCCGTCAACTGCATACGGCCGCCGAAAACCAGCTCTGCCCGACTGGTGCGATCGTACGCACGTTTATCGAAGACCCCTTTTTCGAATACCGGATCGACGAGAATCTGTGTAACGGGTGCGGCAAATGCGTAGCAGGGTGTGGATCGTTCGGAAACGGGTCTCTGTATCTTCAGGTACGCCACAACGTATGCGTCAACTGTAATGAATGTACGATTGCCGTGCGCTGTCCAGCACAGGCGTTTCGCCGTGTTCCCATCTATGCTCCGTACATCCCGAAGAAAAAGGATGGCGAGGCTTGAGAACGGAAACAACCAGGGAGAGAGTGCGTACATGGATGTGCCGGTCTTCGCTGGCGATTCCCTTCGGTATGTTCATCGTTATCGCTCTTGGGGCACTGTCAAACGTTGTTGCTGTCAACCGGTTTCCTCGTCCCGAATTTCAGGGTGGATACGAACAGCCCCCAACGGTCTTTCCCGCTGCGCGTCCGGAGCTTTTCGGTTACATGGATATCGCCGTGCTTGCCGGTGCGCTCTGCCTGGCGGCCTGGCTTGCACTCAAAAAACGGTCCCGCAAAGGGGTTTTCCTTTTGACGGTGGGTGCTGTTGCCTATTTTGGTTTTTTTCGCAAGGGCTGCATTTGCCCGGTTGGTTCGATCCAGAACGTTTCTCTTGCTCTCTTTGATTCATCCTTTGCTCTCCCGATCGCCGTGGGCCTCATTTTCGGCCTTCCTCTGGTATTCAGTCTCTTTTTCGGCCGTGTCTTCTGTTCATCGGTATGCCCTCTGGGAGCGATCCAGGATCTTTTCGTTCTCAATCCTGTCAAGGTACCGCGCCTGATGTCCTCGGTTCTCGGACTTCTTCCCCACCTCTATCTCGGGGCGGCCATACTCTTTGTGGCAACGGGGGCGGGATTCGTGGTCTGCCGTTTCGATCCCTTTGTTGGTTTTTTCCGCCTCAACGCCCCTGTGGGAATGATTTTCTGGGGCGGGGGTCTTCTGCTGCTGGGCATGTTTGTCGCTCGACCGTATTGCCGGTTTCTCTGTCCACTCGGTGTACTTCTGGGCTGGAGTTCGCTTCTGTCCCGGCGGCATGTAACGATCACTCCCGACACCTGTATCAACTGCAGACTATGCGAAGACGCCTGTCCATTCGACGCAATCAGGGTACCGACCGATCCGGGCCAGGCACAGGAGCCTCGCTCCCGCTCGGTCCGCCGCGTCCTCCTTCACAGCGCACTTCTTCCCCTCTGGATGCTTCTGGGGGGGCTCGGAGGCTACTTTGCCGGCGATGCTCTCTCGCTTGCCCATCATCGCGTCCGTCTGGCCGAGCGCATCCTGGACGAAGAGGCCGGGGGGTCCGATAACGTGAGCCTGGAGTCCCGGACATTTCGCGCAGGAACCGTTCCGGTGCCTTCACTCGTACAACAGGCTCAGGCTATACGGAAAACAACAAAAAAAGGAAGTGCACTTCTTGGTATCTATCTCGGTCTGGTAATCGGTCTGGGGATTCTTCGGTTCTCTCTGCAGCGAAAACGTACCGAGTATACCGCCGATACGCAGCACTGTCTCAGCTGCGGCCGGTGTTTCCAGGCATGCCCGCAGGAGCATCGGCGACTCGCCAACATCAGCAAAAAGGGTACGGAATGACCGTTGGTAAACAGTCGTATCTTTCTTTCGTGCGTGGAGCATTCTGGGCATCGATGGCGTTTTCGGCCGTACTCGCAATTTTGCTCATAGCAACCACTATTCAGGTCCACTTACACGAACCACTTAACAGTCCGGCACTTGCGAGCATGGTCGAGCAGGCAAAGCAGGAACCCGGGAATGCGGAGCTGAAAGCCGAGCTTCGTGCTCTGGACCTTCTTGCCCGCAAAGCCTATTTCACCAGTCTGTGGCAACTGCGAACCGGCGGCATCCTTCTTATCGTCGGGGTGACATTATCGCTGTTCCTCTGGAAAGCTCACGCGTTTCTTCAACCCACCAGCACCCCGCTCCCCCAGCCCGCTACTCCCCAAAGCTCATGGTGGGCTGAACAGAGCGGGTCTCGAAAGCTTCTTGCCTACGCCGGGATCGCCGTCGTCTTCATCGCCGCCGCAAGCACCTTCTTTGTGCAGGGACATCTTGCGGGTGTATCACGGTCTCCCAGCCAACAACCGGCGCTCTCTTCCCAACGTCTAAGCAAAGGCTGGCCTGCCTTTCGCGGCCCTGGTGGCACCGGAGTTTCACACTACGATACTGCTCCGGTCTCGTGGGATGGGGAAACGATGAGCGGCATCCGATGGAAAACCCCGGTTCCCCGTGACGGGAATTCTTCTCCGGTGGTCTGGGATGACCGGGTATTCATAACCGGAGGCGATGAACAGGTGCGCGAAGTCTACTGCTTTTCGCTCCAAAACGGCAGGCTTCTGTGGCGCCACGAAGTACAGATCCCTTCGGTAACCTCCGGGAGCGAGCCGATGGTCGACACCGAAACGGGGTATGCCGCCCCGACTGCCGCATGCGACGGGCGACGCGTGTTTGCCATCTTTCCAACCGGGGAGTTGATCTGCCTTGACCTGGAAGGCCGCAAGGTGTGGGCACAAAACCTGGGTGTCCCCGAAAACCACTATGGACACTCGTCATCGCTCATTACCCACGAAGGAATACTGTATGTCCAGTTCGATCACGCCGAAGGGCGGTTGATGGCACTGGAGGGCAGAACGGGTGAAATGCTGTGGGAAAACAAGCGTGACCGGCTCTCCTGGGCATCTCCGATATGCGTCAATACGGGCACGCGGCAGGAGCTGGTCGTGGTCGACAATGCCAAAGTCAGCTCCTTCGATCCGGAGACCGGCTCATTGCTCTGGTCGCATGACTGCATGTATGGCGAAGTTGGACCGTCTCCCGCTTACGCCGACGGTGTCGTGTACGTGACAACCGAATACTCCCCTGTTGCAGCCATCCAGACCCCCTCAGGTGATTCTTCGCGCATTCTCTGGCGCTGGGATGGCGATCTGCCGGCCACGGCCAGTCCCGTGGCTACCCAGAACCATCTCTTCCTGGCTACCGCCGGGGGTACTGTCAGCTGCGTTTCCGCGGATTCCGGAAAAACGGTCTGGTACAAGGATTTCAGCGAAGGATTCTACGCCTCACCGGTAATTGCCGGCAGCTCCGTGTACGCAATCGACCGTGCAGGAGTTATGCGCATTTTCCAAGCCGGTGCAGAATACCGCGAAATCGGAAATCCGAAGCTCGGGGAGGCGTGCGTTGCCACCCCAGCCGTAATCGACGGAATCCTTGTGGTTCGGGGCGAAAAGAATCTGTACTGTATCGAAGGTGACTCCAATGATTGACAATCAGACACCAGCCACTTCCGATCAGGAGTTCATCGATTCTCTGGTACAGCGTATCGGCGCAACGCCCGAAAAACTCATCCCGCTTCTCCAGGCGATTCAGGGCCGGTACCGGTATCTCCCTCAAGCATCACTGAACTATTTGTGTGAAGTTTCCCGGATTCGTCCTGCCGAAGTCGCCGGGGTATCCACATTCTACTCTCAATTTCGTCACCGTCCGGCCGGCAAGCACATGGTAAAGGTCTGCGTCGGTACGGCTTGTCATGTAAAGGGTGCCGGACAGGTCTACGATGCGCTCCACCGGCATCTTGGGTGTAGTGAACACGAAGACACCGATGCCGAAGGGGTTTTTACCGTTGAGAAAGTCGCCTGTCTGGGCTGCTGCACCCTTGCCCCGGTGGTTCAGATCGATTCGGTCACCTATGGCCATGTCGATGCCGCTTCGGCTCCCGGGATTCTCCAGGATTTTCTTGGCCGCTCCGATGAGCAGCAGACGACCGCCCCTGCGCTACCACCGGACACAGCGTTATTGGGCGAAGTCCGGGTGGGCCTGGGCTCCTGTTGTATGGCGGGGGGAAGCCGTGAGGTCGGCGAAGCCGCGCGGGAGGCCCTTGCATCACTTGACATTCCAGTCCCAGTAAAAGGTGTCGGGTGTGTGGGCATGTGCCACCGCACACCGCTTCTTGAGATCGCACTACCGGGAGAGCAACCGCGCCTGTATGCCAATATTCGGCCGGAAGATGTATCCCGGGTGATCGCTCACCATTTCAGACCAAAGGGAGTGGGCAAACGGATCCGGTCATGGCTTACCAACCATGCGCAACGCCTTCTTACCTTCGAATCGGATTCTACCCTGCTTCACCGCCATGCAATCGATGTACGTGATGAGCCGGTGCGCAGTTTTCTCGACCGCCAGAAACATATCGCATCGGAGTTCTGCGGTGTTTTGGATCCAACCGATCTTCAGGAATACTGTCGTTCGGGAGGATTTGACGCCTGGAAACGATGTTTACATGAGCTTTCTGCCGATGAAATTATCGATACCGTCGACAAAGCTGGTCTTCGGGGACGAGGCGGTGCAGGGTTCCCGACGGCAATCAAGTGGCAGCGGGTACGGGAGAATGCGCGGGAAAAAGTGTTTGTTGTATGTAATGGTGATGAAGGAGATCCGGGAGCCTTCATGGACCGGATGCTGTTTGAATCCTATCCGTTCCGAATAATCGAAGGTATGGCTATTGCCGCCCGGGCAGTGGGTGCCGATGAAGGTCTATTCTACATCCGTGCCGAATACCCTCTCGCAATCACACGTATGCGTGAAG
>JBEPYC010000206.1:0-7452 GCA_041641555.1 Chitinivibrionales bacterium
GGGGAGCATGACAAGAAAATCGGACGCCTCGTCCGGCTTTCATCGGAGGCATGCAATGACATCGTGAGCCTCGCGTCGAATATGCTCGATATCGAGAAAATGGAAGACGGTAGGCTGGTTGTTAATCGCAGCCCCATGCATCCCCTGGAATTCGAGAAGATGCTTGCAAAGATGACCGGGCAGGTAGCTTTCACAGAGAAAAACATTGCCGTCCTTGCCGATCCCGTCCCGCAGGGCCTTTTTGTACATGCCGACTCATATCTGCTTGGCAGGGTGCTCCAGAACCTCTATAATAACGCCGCCAAGTATACCCCCGAAGATGGCATCGTTCGGTTTTCGGTTACCCGCGAGGGAGAAGAAGATATCGTGTGTCTGTTCAGCTCCGGTGATCCCATACCACCCGAATGCCGGGAGACCATCTTCGAAAAATACTCTCGAATGTCCGGACAGGGCTCTCAATACTCAAAAGGGTTAGGGCTGTTTTTCTGCAAAATGGTGATGAACGCTCACCATGGTCGTATTTGGGTCGATACCGACGTCACCGGAAACTATTTCAAACTCGGTTTCAAATTGGCCGACCGGGATCATACCGGCCGAACCTCAGTGCGTGATGCGGCGCACTACTGACGTGTTTTTCGCTCCTACTCGCGCACCTGGCAACGTGCTCAATGAATGGCAAGCGGTTCTTGTTCCAGCCTCGAATAAAGCCAAGAGCATGCCGGCAGAGAACAAAAACCGGCAGCACCCCCTCTTCGCTACCGGCTCACCGTGCAGTACAGCCCCTTCCGGGGTCGATGAATCAGCCCGCTACTTGTTCGCTTAACCTTTCGCCGCGTGTCGCGCGGGCCCGGGCGGGGGCCTGGATTTCGGTGATCGTCTGGTTGAGTTCTTCGGCGACAGTGCGGTATCGTTTGGGTTCATCCACCGCCAAAACATCAGCATACATCAGCAGTGCATCGAGACGATACACGATATCGGCGGCCGCGGCAGCGGCTTCGGGGTAGTTTTTCGTGCTTTCTTCGGCAATTTTGGCCTGATAGGTGTCCTCGAATGCCTTGGTGGCATCCCGGAGTGCATCGGTAAGCTCAATCGCACCGGCCTGCTGAAGAAGGGATTGGGCGGTATCCTGGGAGAGTTCGCTGAGAAGTCCGCTTAGAGCGGCGCTTTCCCGGGCATAGCCAAACCGGTACATCGAACGGTCGTGTTTTTCAATAATGCCGAGAAGTTCCGCCGAAGGCTTTGAGATTTCGGGTTTGACCACCACCGCGGCCATGCCGTCCAGATACCCGACCAGGCTCCGAAACGCCGCGTCGCGGGCACGGTCAAACTGGGCCAGCTCTTCGGTGTAGTCACTTCCCGCGGTGCGTTGGAATGCCTGTTTGAGGTTGTCGGTCGCCTGGTTGAGCTTCGGAAGTTGCGCGCCGATAAACGGAGAGTCACTGAATCCGCGGTCAAGGATTCCCGACAGCCGGGAACCGGCCGTAAGAAGCTCATGCATGGACAGATACGAATGCGCAAAATCAACAAGGACACGAAACATCGAAGACCTCCCGTAGGTTGAATAAGAAAAGAGATACGCTTTACGAAAAACACTGGTATTGACAATATACTGCGGGAACGATCCGTTGCACAAGAGAAAAAATGCTTTGGAGTAATTTTTTGTCTTGTGCGATTTCTGTTTACTCCCGCAGGCGGGTTCCATCCGGTCGCTACAATTTCTGCGACAACTACGCGCGCGGAGTCATTCGCATCCCGTAATGCCCGGAACGCTCGGGTGGAATCCTGTTCGGGCGGGGAACCTCTGTGTGTGCGTGAACAGCAACGTGCCCGACCGCGGCGGCACTCCCCGGCAGCCATGGGGCGGCCCCGGGAAAGACCGTTTGGGGGATCGCAGGATTGTAAGTACCAAAGGGGAGCTGTCGGTGCCTCACTGCACCAGTGCAGGAACAGAAATCGAGCCCCGGTTTTGCTTATCGCAGCCGGGAAGAAACCTCCCTAAGTCGGCCTGAACCGTCTCGGTTTGTGGGGGAGACCGAATGCAAGGGCGGATGATAATCCGCCGTTGCTGCTTGGAACCGAATCGACCATCGGGTTTATCTCTCGCAGCCACGCAACGGCTTCCCGCACGCGCTTCGCAAGTCTTCGGCATGTGGATATATCAGGAGGTAAATGCGTGAGGGTTGCTGCAGTGCTGCAGCAACAAGAACCAATCATCGGTTCTCCTTCTCGCAGCCGCGTAACGGCTCTCCCGACGCGCTCCGCAAATCTGCGGCTGAAGTTGCCCGTTTTCACCATCTTTACCGGACGAAGGAACTCTGGGGGCAGAAGAGGGGTATCCTACCGTACCGTAATCTTGCGAGTGATCTGCTGTCCTCCCAAGGTGCGGATGTACACCAACAGCACTTTGTTCACCTCCTTGGGAACAGGCGCCCGGGCGAATCGGTTTGTCGTGTGGGTTGTGGAGATCAGGCGTCCATTGGGTTGGAGTATCCGAATAGTGAGCCGTTGTCCCCGGGGATTATGCACGTGAACTGCACCACGAGCGTATGCCATGTGAAAGGGCACTGACTGTTGGAGAGCGTGTGCCCGAGTCTCCCCGGTGACAGGTACACTCCACGAGCCGTCCCGGGCCTGAATCGCCCCGGCTTCGACATCTGCAGGCGGCCGGATCCATGCCGTTCCCGGTCTGGCGTGCAACGCCGTGTCGCCTTCAAACGCAGGATGAAACCGGGTTGTCTGAATCGCTTCTTCAAGGGCGGCATTCATGAGAATCTGGTTGTAGCCGAACTGTTTCTCCCTGACATGAACACACAGTGCAATCCACTGATCGGAGTTGACGCTGTAGCGGTTATAGTCGGTAGAGAAATCCTCCCAAAACAACGAATCAGGTTCAAGCCAGCCGGGAAGAACCTCCACCAAAGGGGTACGGAAGCTTGTATCAGTGGCTACTGAGTCGGTCCCGAGATGATCGAGTCGTAACGTAGTAACGCTCGTATACCCTCCTGAAGCGAGCGTTATCGCCTCACCTCCGGTGGGAGAAAGCGAAAAACCCATGCCATAAAGCCCATCGATGCGGCAGTTGCCTGTCAGAAGAGTCTGGGTCCAGATATTGAAAATGCAGCGGTGCCGCCGCGGCAATTCGCTTCTTCCGCGCATGATCAGGAATCCGCCGCTCGCACTCATGTTCCACTCATTGACAAAAAGCGAATCGTCCTCGCCCAGAGAATCCCGAATTGCTTTGCCCAGGTCCTGGACCAGTTGCTTGTCAGTCGGGTCGTCCGGGTGGACACGCCATATCTCGGGACCGTCGTTGAAGTAGATGTACCCGTCGGCGGGCCAACTGATACAATTATCATGACCGCCGTCGACCTGAGCAAGCACCTGCGCATTGCTTCCGTCGATATCGATAATCGAGAGTTTTTGCCGTGGGGCATCTATTCTCGACCGATGGAAGTATGCGATTCGCGTGCCTTGAAGATTGATCGTGGCATAACCGCAAAGTTTGCTGGAAATGAGGGTGGAGGTATCGGTAACGATGCCGTCCTTAAAATCGATTCTCGTCAAATCGCCCCATCCCTGGCCTCGATGGGCCAAGCGCCCAGCATCGTTGTAAGGATAGACCGAGGTGACCGAGAATCCAGTGTACTGCTGAGCTGAGAGTGCGGTAGAAAACAGAAAGACCATGAGCGTTCGCAAGGACATTGACTTCCCCCAGTGAGAAGTGCGCTCGGAGAGACGATTCAGAAGGTGTAAATATACTAAGTGGGCAGGAAGAAAACCCCTGATAGACATCGGGACACCATTTTTCGTTCGGGGAATCGATGTTCATATCCCGGCTCCTCGGCATCATCAGAGGGAAATGTTTCAAGCCCCGAAGCAGCAGAGCTGCAGTAGTGGCGATGTCATCCTGTTCGGGTTATGATCGAGATTGGTAGTTTCAGCTCTGGGTTATCGATTACGAGTACGAGTGCGATTAGGGGAGCGTTAGTGCCACAAAGTCCACATATACACGACGTAGCTTCCCAGAAGAATCCCGCCTTCCCAGCGGTTGATGCGCAGGCCGGTTTTGAGGAAGGGGAAAAGAAGGAGACTGAGGAAGAGGACGATGCCGATGTCGAACAGTTTCAGTTCGGCTACATGAAAAGGGCTGATGGCACCGGCGGTTCCGAGTACCAGGCCGATATTGAAAACATTCGATCCGACGATATTGCCGATTGCGATATCGGTTTCTTTTTTTGCTGCCGCTACAAGGGATGCCGCCAGTTCGGGGAGGCTTGTGCCCACTGCAACGATGGATATACCGATTATCGTTTCACTCACTCCAAAAAATCGGGCAAGTTCGACTCCGGAGGTGACAAGGAGATTGGAGCCGTAGACCAGTCCACCCAGGCCGGCTGCTACGAACAGAAGAAGCACCAGAAGATTCCTCTGCTTCCCGGGCATTTCGACATCTTCTTGGGCTGCCATTTCTTTGCGCGACATGATAACCGTAAAAATCACATAGGCAGCAAATAGACCCAGAAGAATCAGTGCTTCGAGCCGCGTCAGCTCCCGGTTCCACAAAAAGAAAAATCCGGCGACCGAAAGAAAGATCATAAATGGGGTATCGCGACGGATTACCTGAAGGTGAGCGCTGAGCGGAGTGATCAGCGCGCTTGTGCCCAGAATCAGGGCGACATTGGCGATATTGGAACCGATGACATTTCCTACCGCAAGGCCCGGAAAGCCCGAGATGGCCGATTTGACGCTGACAAACAGCTCGGGAGAACTGGTGCCGAACGCCACCACGGTCAGGCCCACGACCAGAGGACTGAGCCCGAGCCGCTGCGCCAGATGGGAGCTTCCTCGCACAAAAAACTCGGCACCGGCCGACAGTATGATGACTCCAAGAATAAGCAGGAGAGTTGGGATGAGCATGTCTGCCCCGGGATGCGAAAATGGTGCGAGAGAGCTACCGATGAAGCCATCAAAATACATGTTTATTGAGGAGCGCGCGTTGCGTTGTATTTTCTTCTGATACCGTTTACAAGAAATCAGAAAAGGAATTCACATGCGGAATGTAGTCGAAGAACTTCGTTGGCGAGGAATGGTGCAGGATACAACCCAGGGTGCAGAAGAGGTGCTGGCCAGAGAGCCGGTGACCGTCTATGTAGGGTTCGATCCGACCGCCGAGTCACTTCAGATAGGAAACCTGGTCGCAATCATGCTCCTGGTCCATTTCCAGCGGGCCGGCCACAAACCGATTGCGCTTGTTGGGGGCGCAACCGGCATGATCGGGGACCCATCGGGCAAAAGCCAGGAACGCACGCTCCAGTCGCTGGATACGATCAAGCACAACGTGGAACGGTTCAAAGGCCAGCTTCGGAATTTTATCGATTTTGACTCCGGCCCCAATGCCGCCGAACTTGTGGATAATCACGACTGGCTCAAGGAGTTTTCGCTTCTTGAGTTTCTCCGCGATGTCGGCAAACACCTTACGGTCAATTACATGACCGCAAAAGACTCGGTCCAGCAGCGACTCAAGACCGGGCTGTCGTTTACCGAGTTTTCCTACCAGCTTCTTCAGGCATACGATTTCTACTGGCTCTACACCCACAAAGGATGCAAATGCCAGGTCGGGGGGTCCGATCAGTGGGGTAATATCACCGCCGGGACCGAACTGATTCGGAGAATCGGCGGAGGAGAGGCTCATGCGCTGACCTGTCCGCTGATTACCAAGGCCGATGGCACCAAGTTTGGCAAAAGCGAAGCCGGGGAGAAAATCTGGCTCGACCCGAAAATGACCTCACCCTACAAATTCTACCAGTTCTGGCTCAACTGCTCCGATCAGGATGCCGGGCGGTTTATTCGAATCTTTTCGCTTTTGTCGCGTGAGGAGATCCAGACACTGGAGTCTCAGCAGCAAAACGCTCCTCACGAGCGGGCGTTACAGAAAGCTCTTGCCCGGGATATCACCGTGCGGGTGCATTCCGAAGAAGATTACCAGAGAGCAATCGAGGTATCGCAGATTCTTTTCGGAAAAGCCACCACCGATACCCTGAAAGGCCTCTCCGAACAGGTGCTTCTGGATGTATTCGAAGGAGTGCCGCAGTTTGGTGTTGCACGATCGGAACTCGAGCAGGGCATCAATATCGTGGATTTTCTGACCGAAAAAGCACAGGTGTTCCCCAGCAAAGGCGAAGCCCGTCGGATGCTCAAGGGGGGGGGAGTGAGTATCAATAAAGAGAAAGTCGCGGGGCAGGATGAGACTGTCACCACCGATGCATTGCTCAACGGGAAGTACATCCTTGCGCAAAAAGGTAAGAAGAATTACTATCTTGTGAAAGTAAATGGTTGAGGGGAGTGAAACTGGAGCTTCTATCGTTTTCCCCGGTACTCCCAACCTGCACATCAGACGCTCATACCTGCGGGGCTAAGTGCCTGCTATGAATGTGCCGGGTCATCGGCCAGGGTTTGTCTTGAATCTACCGCAAGGTGAAGGAAAACGCTGCCCCTTTCCCTTCCTGGCCTTCGGCCCATACCGTGCCCCCGTGACGAGTGACCACTCGTTGGACAATCGCCAAACCAACACCGGTACCGGCAAACTGCCGATCTGAATGGAGGCGCTTGAAGGGCTTGAAAAGCTCTTCGGCCTGCTCCCCGGGAAAACCGGCACCATTATCACGAACGAAGAATACCCGTTTGTTTCCCTGCACCGATGTCCCGAAAACAATGCGGGTCTGTTCCTGTTTGGAAGTAAACTTCCAGGCGTTGCGCAGAAGATTCTCCAGTGCAAGAGAGAGCAGCCGCGGGTCGGCAGAGGCATGTACATCGTCTTGTATGGAGAATTCGGCTTGCCGCTGAGGCGAGGTCTCTCTGAGTTCTTCAAGGTAGGTACGAACTTTCTTGGAGAGGTCAAAATCCTGCAGCGATATTTCATGACGGCTTATGCGGGAAAGTGTCAGAATGTCTTCGATGAGCTGCCCCATCTTTGCCACACCGGCATTGATTCGCTCAAGGTAGTGCCTGGCCTGTTCGTTCAGATCTGCACTATGCTCCTGCAGGAGAATTGAGGTGAATGCACCGATATTGTTGAGGGGTCCGCGAAGGTCGTGGGAAACAGAATAAGAAAAGGTCTCCAGCTCGTTGTAGGCCAGTGCAAGCTCTTGAGCGGTTTTGGTACATTCGTCTTCGATCTGCTTGCGTTTGGACGTGTCACGCATCACCGCTACCATACCTATAGTATTACCATCCTGGTCTTTGACGCTTGAAACCGTCGATTCCACCCAGATGCGGTTACCCCGGCCCGTGACATGCGTATTGATTCCTTTCCAGGTACCTGTTTTCTGTAACGATGTAGACGCCTCGTGCTCCTGTGAGTCGTTGAGCCATTCGTAGCGGTACCAGGTGCCCACGGTGCTGCCGACGATCGGCCTGTCCGGGGGCAGCTCATACTGCCGGTAGACCGCCTGG
>JBEPYC010000207.1:0-7445 GCA_041641555.1 Chitinivibrionales bacterium
GTTTTAGCTAATGAGGGGGAAGATCCTGAATCTCCAGATCAGACTCCTGAAAATAACCAGATGGTCGAGAATGCGGTCGAAGCCGAAACTGTTGGGAAGTCCACAGATATGCCGCAGGTGATGCAGACTGCCGCTGCGGTAGATCAGGGGTCATCGATGCCGGGTGATAGTGATGATGAGGCTGAAAACCAGCAGGAAACCACACCGGCTGGTCAGCCGAACGACACGCGTGAGACTACACAAAATGAAACGGCTCAGGTAGAGAGTGACGATGCCCCCGCTGCTGGAGAAAAAGAGGAGCAGGATGAGCAGCAGGAAAAGAAGAAAGAGAAAAAGAAATCAATGAGCAAACGCTCGACTGTTGGTTCAGGTGCCTCGGTAAACGATGCAACCGGCGAGTCGATCGGGGAGGACCAGGGACAGACAGCGGAAGAATCCGCCGATGCGGGTGCTGAGAATGAGGCATCCGGGCCGAGCCAGCCGACCTACAGCATGTCTGCAGGACCGGTGACCGTCGATGATGCGCAGTGGACGCGGATTGCGTTTATGGTTGATGTACCTATCTGGAAATTCGGTATTGGTCTCGATGTCGAGCTGTTCATGAATTCTCAGGGACAGTTTGACTCGAAAGGCTGGGAATTCGATGAGGACAGTTGGGTCGAAACACTTACCCGGAAGATTCGCTATATCAGGTTTGCCCATGAACATGATCCGCTGTTTGCAAAACTGGGAGCCCTGGACAATGTGACATTGTCCCATGGACTTATCGTGGACCGGTTCCGCAACACGCTGTACTACCCGGACGAGAAACTTCTGGGGATGCAGTTCTATCTGAATGACATTTCGCCTATCGGATTCACTCTCCAGACTATGACCGGGGACTTGGCCGAGTTTCGAAGCGAGTGGAAAGGTGGGGTTGCGGCGGCGCGTGCTGCAATCAAGCCACTGAAGATGACAGGTATGCCTTTGCTCGGCAATCTCGATGTCGGTGCATTATACGCAATTGACCGAAACCAGTATGCCCCGGCCCGGGATTGGGATCTGACACTGCCTGAAGACCGCTGGGACAGGGATGGCGATGGAATTACGGATAGCTCATTTCTCTATTCCAAATACGGAAATGAACCCTACTTTGATGATTTGCGTCAAGATGCGATAGCTGAAAAAGACTATGACACCATTATCGAGCATGAACCGACGAAATATCAGTCTTATGTTGATGGCTTTGCCATTCTGGGTTTCGATGCGACCTTGCCGATCATAACGACTGATTTCCTGGGTTTTGACCTGTATGGCCAATACGGTATCAACATGGATCCTGAGGACAAGAATGACAGCACTCCAACCAAGGGGTGGGGAATTGGTGCACCAGGAGTGGCTCTACGGGTAGGCCCCATAGCAGCATCGCTGGAGTATCGTCACACCGAGGAAAACTTCGATCCTGGTTATTTTGGTCCATACTACTACGAGAACAGACTGGAATTCGAGAATGTTAATGGCGACTCTATTCCAGTTACCAAAGAAGATAGCATTCAAGCGGCAAACTTGAACGGGTTGTACGGAAGGCTTTCCTTCAACATTTCTAATATCCTGGTTATCTCCGGCACCTATCAGGGGCTAATAGGGGAGAAGCAGGCGGATGATGCCCGTGCACCGCTGGATCAGCGTTTTGAGGCCACGGCCACCTTTGGTGAAATGCTGATCAGCAAAATACCCAGAGTGAACCGGGCCGAAGCCTATATCTGGAAAACGGAAATTATGCGTACCTGGATTCCTGAGCGAGGGGAGTATGACCAATTCTTAACTCCGACGCCCAACATGTTCTACGGGTACCGGGTCGGTTTCGAGATCATGCAGGGAGCCGGCTTGGTGTGGGACTCGAGGTATACATTTGAGTTTGACCAGGACGGAAAGCCCCGCCAGAAGGTCCACAATGTGGGTATACAGGCATCTTTGACCTTTTGACCCAGTGCTGACCGACCATCGTTGCACAAAAAAAGGAGGAGCAAGTGCTCCTCCTTTGTTATAATCAGGTATGGTACTCGGCGTTTATCTTTATGTAATCGTAGGTAAGATCGCAGGTATGAGCAATCGCCGTTTGTTTTCCCGATCCAAGATCAATGTCTATCTTTACGACTTTCTTTTGCAAAAGGCGTAGCATGCGTTCCGAGTCGAATGCGACCGGCGTAGTGCCGTGACAGACGGGGATGCCACAGAGCGATACTTGAAGGCTTTTTTGAGAGAATCTTGCTTCTGAGTACCCGATTGCGCAGAGAATTCGTCCCCAGTTCGGGTCATTACCGAAAACAGCCGTCTTTACCAGGTTGGAGTTTGCCACCGAGCGCGCCACCTTTTGTGCATCATCGGCAGTTTTTCCTCCAGTCACCTCTATCTCGATCCGTTTGGTCGCACCTTCACCGTCTTCGGCAATCTTGGCGCACAAGTCATTACAGACCCTGAACAGCCCTTCTTCGAACGCCGACAATTCATCTTTGCCTCGTAATCGAGTCCCCGAATAGCCGTTTGCCAGAACCAAAACCATATCGTTGGTTGAAGTATCCCCATCCACGGTGAGATTATTGAATGTCCGGTCCACCACTCTTTTGACAATGGGATTGAGAGCAGCGGGGGTAACGTCGACATCGGATGTCACAAAGGCAAGCATTGTGGCCATGTTGGGGCATATCATGCCGGAGCCTTTTGCCGTTCCTCCGACCGTAAAAGAAGAATCGCCAATATCACACTTGAGCGCCTTTTCCTTGATGCATGTGTCGGTTGTGAGAATTGCCTGGGAAAATGCCTTGCCATTGGTGGACCTCAGTCTTGTGAATGCAGTACGAACACCATTTTCGACCTTGTCCATCGGCAAGGTATGTCCGATTACTCCCGTCGAAGCGGTTAGGACGTTGCCTGGATCGACCCCCGCGCTTTCGGATACAAAACGTGCGATTGATTCGTTATCTGATGCACCTTTCTTGCCGGTGCAGGCATTCGCGTTCCCACTGTTGCAGAAAACCGCACGAATACTGGCTGAGGGCAGATGCGACTCGCACCAGTCCACGCACGAAGCGCGAACGCGATTTGATGTGAAGGCACCGGCTGCCGCGCACGGTATCTCGCTGACCAGAAGCGCTACGTCGGGTTCACCGGATGCCTTTACCCCAGCTTTCACTCCTGCAGCCACGTATCCCGACGCGGCCGTAATTCCGCCTCTAACATGTTTGAATTGAGCCTCAGGCGTCTTTCCCACGCGTGCACCCATGTGACATTTCTCCCGGAACTGCTCCCGGTACATACGTTGTCCGGAAACAAAAATGAACCCAAGATTGCAAAAACTCGATTCAAAAGAAAATAGTACCTTGCAAATTCGGCCGCGTCGCTCTGACACATACCAGGATTAGGACTTAGGTAATTGATGCGAGCTGGCCCTTTCTATTCGACCATTGACCATATTCAGCCAAAACATATATACTTATGTTGGGTTCTTTCCTTCGCTGAACGCACATTTGCGCAAAACTTCGGGAGATATTCTTGCTAAAGTATCGAATGGGACGATGTATGCGCTCGTTTCGCTGGCCGTGTGCGCTGGTCATGGTCTTGGCCTGTGCTTCTATAAGCGTGTCCCAGGACGAATATGGGGAAATGGATTTTGAAAGAGCCGAATCCGATCGTACTGCTCAAGTACACCCGGGGCAGGAGGGGGTCTACGTGGTCAAGAAGTGGGATACCCTCTGGGATCTCGCTTATTCATTTATGAATGACCCTTTTATGTGGCCCGAAATTTGGGAATCTAATCCTCAGCTCGATAATCCTCACCTGATCTATCCTGGTGACAGGCTTAGAATTCCTACTCTGACCGGTGGGAGGATGTCGCAGCCGGCCAACAGGCAGGCCTATCTTGAGCAGCCAGATTTTTCAGCTCTTACGCGTGGAATCGCTCTGACTCAAGAAGAAAGTCTTCAATCCGATGAATCCGAGACACCGGTTGTGGGGGAGCGAGAGCTCCCCGATGGTGAGGTCGCGAGGCTATTCCGATCGCTTGTATCGAAGAACTTTTTTACCGATGACTACCTCTCGAAGGTGGGGCGCCTCTGGTTTGAGAAAAACCCCGAAGGAAAGTTTTTTCCGGGTAATGGAAAGCTGGATGCCTGCGAAAAAGGAAATCTCTACCGGCTTTACGATGAAATTAAGGTTGAGCTGTTCACGATCGATACTTATCGCCCGGGGGACATAATCGAAGTAATTCAGTCTGTTCGAATGACCAGGTTCAACGGTAAAAAAGCGAATTTAATCCGGACTGTTGGGCGAGCAAAAGTGATTGAGGCAAAGGGAACAAGGCTTCGGGCCAAGCTTGTGGATGTCTATGATGTGATCCGGTGCAGTGATCGAATCGGCGCGTTCAGACTACATCCGGAGCGTACCATCGATGCAGTGGTGGAAGCCTCAGAGGATCTGGAGGGGACGGTTTTCGAACGGGTGCAAAAGACGGAGAGTCCGTACATCTACGACAGTTTCATAATCGATAAAGGATCGGTCGATGGGGTACGGTTCGGTGATATCTTTGCCGTTTATCCACGCAAGAAGAGTGATGCTGTTGAAAGGAATCCGTCGATCGTAGCCTGTGTTGTTCATCTGCAGGAGACCTCCAGTACTCTTTCGATCGTTAAAATGCACAGCGATCGTCTGAACTCAGGAGACTCGGTTCGACTGGAATATCGTCTGGTTTTTGATCAGAGTGAATGAATCTCGATTCCAGCAGCCCGAACGTTTGGCGAGATCCGTTTTCGAGTAACTAACACAAGGATAGATTGAGAGATGGCGAAGTTGTTTTTTCGACTTGGAAGATTTGTAGTAGTCAGCAGAAAACAGAAACAGGTCCGAAGCACGCTGGTGTTCCTCTTCAAAAACTTCTTCCTGGGGATCGGGATACTGCTTACTCTCGAAATCGTCGTGATTGCTCTGAGCCTTAATGGCGTTGTTTTTCCTCTGCCATCAGGAGTGTTGGAGTTCCTCTCGAGAATCGCCCTGTAGGCAACAGGCCCCAAAAACAAAAAGCCGGAAACGATCAAAGGTTCGATACCTTGATCATTTCCGGCTTTTTTTGTTCCAGCGGAATTTTAACGTCTCCCAAAACTCTCAACTTGGGGCCGCTTGTTTTCTTCCTGCCTCTGGGATTCCGAATTACCTTCGGCGCCCGAGCTTTCGTTGTCTTCCAAAGCTCTCCGTTTTACAACAACCCTTCTGCCGTGTTCGACATCCTGGTTATCGTTTTCTTTGGTTTCATTCTGCTTCTCAGGCTTTGCCTGAGCTTTCTGCGGCTGCTCCGCTACCGCGGGAGCAGGCTGTGGTTTTTGCTGCTGAGCCTCAGGTTGAGGTTTGTTCTGCTCCTGACCTGATGCCTGAGGTCGGCGAGCTTCCGTTTCCGTCTTCCGATTGTCTTTGTTATCGGAGGGTTTGTCCGAAGACTTGTCTGACGATCGGTTGATGGAAGAGCGATCACGGTTGCCATTTGAATTCGAGCGACGCCTGTTGGAACGATTACCTCTCCGGCGATCGTCGCGACGCTTGTTCCCACGCTCTTCATTGCCGTTACCCTCATCAGAGCCGGTACGAAGGTCTTTGCGCGTTTTTTCCTGGTTCCGCTCGGCGGATTTCAGACGCAAGTTGATGTCGCGAAGGGATTTATCAGTTGGATTAGCAGCTGGTCGTTCGCTTTTCTTCTTATTTTGTGTCTGCTGTTTTCGCGGCTGGTTTCTCGAGTCACGACGGTTATCGGAATGTTCTGTTGATTTCCGAGCCTGGGGCGCTGCTGAAGCGCCTTGCGCGATTTTCGCGCGAGTGCTGAGAACCAGCGAAATAGTGATAATTTGCAGCACAACTATTGCAATTGCTGCAAGTACTATGGTTGCTAACTCCATAACAAGTAAAACTCCATTGTAGTAAACTGTTTTATCGTAGCTGAGTAATTTGTTTTTTGACTACTCTGGCATTCTGGATGCCTCCGTGTCCCTGTTCTTACTCAACCGTGTGTTTATTCTCTCGGATTGCGAGAATGATCGGGTGTGCGTTCCTGGGGATGTATACTTCCTGTACGCTAACCTCCAGGGTCAGTTCTAATTCTCTTAGAATTCAGGTAAGTTTTTCCCGCGTGCATTTTGGAACGAATACCTACCACAAAGCCCTGGTTTCTATCATTGGACGAAGATGTTGATTCAGAGATGATAATAACGTAGAACCCAGGAGTTCATTAGCTAAGGTGCGCGCTAGTTGCTATTCGGCAATGTCAAAGAACGATGATGGGCTGATAGAAGGCAGAAGGTGCCGAGCCGAGTTTTTAAAACTCACTGCTCCGGCTTCGATGAACTCTCTTGAGGAGCTACTACTCCCCTTATTTCATCGATACTGTTCAAGACTTCCTCGATATTCTTCACCTTTTTCGTTAAAATGGCCTTCTTGCTCCACAAGAAAAGCAGAATCAGGGCGAAAAAGAAAAAGTCTATTGTCCACAACCACTTAGCTATCAGCATAATGCCCAATCAACTTTATTCGGATGCGGGGTACATCATATTGTCAATTATCAAGATATGTTCTTGAACACAAACGGCGCAAGTTTGCCCTCGAATTAAATACTTCATCCATTTTTCTCCCGATTCGTAGAAGGCACGCGTCGACGGAATTGTGCCCCTTTCCACGAAAAGGATCCAAAGACTCCTCTAAAGACTGACCACAGGACCAAAGGAAGCTGCACCAGTGATGCTGGCACAATATACGATCTGAGCTGGCGTTGGCCAAAGAGCCTGGTTCCCGGGTACATGAGTAAGAGTTCACCTGTAACCTTAATACTTGCCAATACCACTGCCGCGACGGCAAATGAGGCCTCAAATGCCGATATCACCAGGGCTGCCGGTATCAATAGGTAGAACAGAAAAACAAAAGAAAGAACCATGATCTGTGAACGATTGTAGTGCACCGTTTTGGATGCCCACCGTTTTCGCTGATTCAAGACCCCTTTGATATTAGGAGTGGGAGCCGTTTGGACAGCTCCGTTCTTATCGACCATGAAGCGGATATCCCATTTGCCCGTTTCCGCTATTCGCTGAAGCAACAGGTCATCGTCTCCTGAAACCACTGATCGAAGCGAGGAATATCCCCCGATATTCTCGAAAACTTTTCGCCGGAAGGCGAAGTTGTTGGCATTGGAGTTAAGTGGGACTCCAGCACCGATTGCTGCTGCCGCAACAACGCCATGGGAAAGAAAATCCACCGCCTGTAGTCCAAAGAAGACCGGATGAATCCCAGGCTCGGGCCAGTACGTGGTTATTCCCTGAACCAGCCCAACTCTTGGTGTAAAATGCCTGTCGATCGTCTCCAGCCAGGTTCTGGGCACAACACAGTCCGCATCAGTGAAAACGGTTACTTCGTTGCCGGCCGCCTGGACTCCTTTT
>JBEPYC010000208.1:0-7385 GCA_041641555.1 Chitinivibrionales bacterium
GATTCCCAAAACCCCGGGGAGTGAGGAATTGACGGCAACCGGGCTCACGGTATGGTATTTTCCCCTGAGAGAGGTAAGCTGCCGTGAAAGGGCCTGACCCAAAAGACTCGGAGACCCGCCCGCCGCAAAACTGCCCTGTCATACGGCGGCGTGTGCTGTTGATCGTCCTCGGCCTGGCGATCATGGTCTTCATCGTCTACCCCATGCTCTACTCTCTCCGCATCAGCTTCTACGACTGGAACATCATCAATCCCGAGACGAGCAGCTGGGTGGGGCTGGATAACTACCAGGAGATGTTGTCCGACTCCATCTTTCAACGGGCCGTGCTCAACACGCTGATCTACACGGCGATTACCCGAGCGCGCACCGCTATAGAAATCTGGGGCACCGAGGAGGTTCTCAGGGCGGCAGTACGCCAGGGAACACGGCGCAGTTCGGGTCTGGAGGATCGAATCTGGGGGCGGAGTTGATTGCCGCTAAAATAATGGTGCCGCTTTTCCGAATACTAATGCCTTTTTCTGTTCCATATTTCGGCTCGTCTCTTGCAGTTTAACAGTACAGGCCGGATGGCTCAGGCGTGATCATGGGAGATTATGAAAAAGGGGAATACTACGTGTTTTTTTCTTTGGAGGTTGTGTTTGAGGTTCTCACTTATGTTGTCTGTCGGATTGATCGTGATCGCAGTTTCGTTGCTGCATGCCCAGGAATGCGGCAGATTCCTGGCCGAAGGAGATCGTTCGGCAAGTACGTTTCAGACTGCGCAGACACTTGAAATGTATAAAAAGGCATTCGAGGAGTGCCCGGACAGTTACGAGGCGCTTGCAAAGCTTACCAGTGCATACGTGGACCGCGGTGAAGACCTTGGAGTGGGGGAGGATGCCAGGCGAATGTATCGAACTGCCATGAACCATGCCAATGCTCTCATCGAACACTTCCCGGACTCTTCCATGGGGTACTTTTTCAAGGCGCTCATTGGTGCCAATCTGGCAAATCAGGTCGGCAACCGGGAAAAGGTCGAACTCTCTCAGAGCATTGAACGCTGCGCACGCACGGCAATCAGGCTCGACCCCGATTTTGCTCCCTCATACATCGTGCTGGGTGCCTATTACCGTGAAGCTTCCGGAGTGAGTGGGTTTGTCAAGGGGATGGCCGGGCTGTTCTATGGAGAGATACCTGAGGCGAGTTTGGAAGATTCTCACCGGCTTCTCAAGAAATCGCTGTCGATCGACCCAACTAACATATATGCTCATTTCGAGATGGCGAAAACGTGTAACAAGATGGAGCAGAAGGATCAAGCTGTCACGCTTCTGCAGCGTATACTCGAGCTTCCGGTGACCGATCACCGTCACCCCGAGGTTCAGGCAAAGGCCCGGAAACTGCTCCGGGAGATAAAGTCCTCCTGACGATGCCCGGAATGGGGTAACCTCCTCAGCCGATGCATTCGCTGGTTTTACAATCGGAATGAAGGAACCGTACCTATCCGTGGTGGGCCTTGGAGTTGACGTGGGTTTTGGACTCTCCAATGTGGAAAAGAACATTGGAAATACGCCGCACGCTTTCGTCCAGGGAGAACTTATTCAGGACCAGCTCACGAGCATTATGACCCAGGCTTTTTCGGAGAGAAGGAGACTCGGTCAGCTTCTGCAGAGCCTGTGCGAGTTGGTGGGGATTGCCGGAAGAAACCAGGAATCCGGTTTTACCATCGACAATTGCTTCCTTCATTCCCCCCGCATGTGTGCCGATGACGGGCCGTTCCATTGCCATGGCTTCCAGGATCGCATTGGGCAGTCCTTCCTGCGAGTTTTTTTCCGATGGAAGCACAACGATATCGCAGCTTCTTAGAAATCTCGAAACCTTTTGCACGTGTCCGATGAGAACGACCTGATCACCCAGCCCCTGCTCGTTGAAAAATCGTGTGTAATAATTACGCCAGCCGTAATCACCCGCAATAATCACCTTCACTTCTTCAGGGGACTTGTCGATGAGCTTCAGGGCATGCGCCAGATTCTCGAGGCCTTTTCCGGGTGCGGGTCGTGCGGCAACTCCGACGATGACGGGTTTGCGGGTGCTCATCCCGAGTTCGGCAGGTTGCATGGGCTTGACTGAGTGGGGGTCGAATCGCTCGGTATCCACGCCGTTGTAGATAACCCAGCTAGGTGCATGAATGGCTCTTTTGACGCTTCGTTCAACAGCTTTGCAGTTGCAGATCATGGCGCTGGGGTTTGAAAGCGAGGAAAACAACCGAAGAACGGAGATTTCCGCTTTATGAACGGGCCGAGCACCCACTCGCCATACCTGGGGGATATTGAGGATTCTCGAAAGCAGTCCAACCATGATCCATCCGGTAGCCCTGCTTGCAAAGATCACATCGATGTGGGCTGCTTTGACGATGTGATGAAGAACCTGCTGGGCAACTACCCAGGTGCCGACATTGCTCGCGAGATAGTGCGTGTATTCATTGGTGTGATACGGTCGACCGTATTCTTCGATTATCGACTCCGAAAACTCGATGTTGTCGATACCCTGGGCTTTGAGCTGTTCCACGACCAGCTTGCCGGGACCCACCAGAGGAACGACATCGATCCCGTATCGGGGAAGAAGTTTCATGTGGTAGATGGCTTGCCTTTCGGCCCCGCCAAACCCTTCGGCGGGGATGACATACAGCACTCGCATCGAAAACCCTTTCTTGAGCGTTAGCCGTCCTGTAATCAACCGGAGCGGTGGTGCTCTACCATGAAAATCAAAAGTCCCGCCCCAGCCATGAGCAGTTGTCTTCCGCGCTTTACCAGCGCAACGCTCAATCCCGCTTCGGGAGGTAATCCAATCAATGAGAAAGCAAAGGCCAGGCCGCCCTCGGTTGCCCCTACCTGTCCGGGCATATAAAACAAGGCAAAAGAAAAGAGGCTGGTCATCGCAAAAGCAAACAAGACTTGACCGAGAGTTAAAGGCGAACCCAAAAACAGTGCAATCAGCCATATCTCGGTCATCATGAATGTGCGCTCAACCAGGTGCCAGCCCACCGACCGGTGCATTGCACGGCGGTAGGAAGGGTTTTTCAGGAGCGCACCCATTACTTCATCGAAGCTCTTGATCTTTCGAAGGATCGGGATTTTTGCCAGCAGAGCCATTTCGCTGTGCCAGGAGAGGACTGCTGCCACAAGCGCTGCGGTCGTGGTGAGACCGAAAACGAGTTGCGGCGTTGTCGATGCCGACATTGTGGCAAATACGGCCATTCCCAGACACGCGAAAGCGACTTCAGCCATTGCCGAGGCAACACGGTCCAGAACGACAGCCGGCGCACTGCTTCTGATACCGTCTTTCGATCGCGTGCCGACCGCCCGATATACATCGCCGCCTACGCCAACTGTCGGAATGATGGTATTCATTGCCAGGGCCTGTGTCCGGATGGACAACAGCCGCATGAGACCCGGAACTCCGTCACGGGGAGTGGATCGCAGGAAAACCCTCCAGCCGAGTGTGGCAGCCAGACTCCACAGGATAAAAAGCGGTATCAGCAGGAAAAATGCCCATCCGATATCGAGGGCACGGAGAAAGGCGGTCTTGATTGAATTACGGAAAATCAGGGCAAATGCTACCAGTGCCCCAAATGAAGCGACCTGAAGAAGGAGCCTGTGGCGTTTAGACTTTTTGCTGCTCGCCTTTCGGTGATCTGAGTCTTGATCGATGTGAGGAGGTTCGGCGGAAGACGTAGCTTGGTCCTTGTTGAGTGAAAACTTGCTATCAGGCAATTCAGATGTGCAATTACGGTGCCGGTAGAATGCAGTTGTTGTTCAGAAGCGGTGGCACAGAGACTGAAGGGGGTTTAGAAACCCGGCGCAGGTATGAGGGATGTTAAAGGACCATGCCGAAATGGAGAGACCCATTCTTAGCCGAAGGGAATCGTACCTGTGCGATGTAATGGTCTGGACCATTTGTATGTTCTCCACCTCTGCGGCAGATGTTACAGAGGAGGGAGGGTCTCAGAAAGGAAGCACCGACGGTGAGCCATTTTGAGAACGGCCATCGAGGAAGGCGCTACGAGCGCCGGCTCCTTTGCAGACGTTCACGCATGCGTTGCTTGGCCAGCTCGCGCATATCGACGACCTTGTCGGATTCGTCGATAATTTCGCGGCCAAGGAGTGTCTCGATCGCATCCTCCATCGTGACCACTCCGGTATGGGACCCGTACTCATCGAGAACAACGGCAAGGTGGACCTGCTGATTGATCAATCGCCCGAGCAGATCGTAAACAGACATATTTTCGTGCACGAGAAGCGGCTCGGTTGCCAGGTCGATCAGAGGAGTATCCAGCCGGTCTTCGGCAAGTTCCATCATGATGTCTCTTCGGAGGACTACCCCGGTAATGGCATCTGTCTGGGGATCGTACAGCGGAATACGGGAAAACTGGGCGAACTCGTTTCTCTTCTGCGCATCCTTCACCAGTGCTTCGGTGGGTAGACGAAAAACCACCGACCGTGGAGTCATGACTCGCTCGATAGTCAAGTGCTTGAGTTTCATCAGATTGCTGACGATCTCGAATTCGGAAGACTCGATGACCCCTTGCAGATATCCGAGCCGTATTGCATGCAGCACTTCTTCCTTGCTCACATCGTGAGCGGGGCTTCGACGCGATATCAGCCCTGAAAGGAAGTTCACCGGAACTGTTATAGGCCTGAGCACCAGAACCATTCCGCGCAGTGTCCAGCCGGCAAAGGGAGCAAGGGCTTTCCAGTAGCTGGCACCGAGTGTTTTAGGAATTATCTCGGCAAAGACGAGAATGAGAAACGTCAGGACCGCAGAGAATGCAGCCATCCACTGCGAGCCAAAGATCTGGAGTGCCAGAGCACCGGCGACGGCCGCTCCTGCGGTATTGGCAACCGTGTTGAGCGTCAGAATGGCCGATATTGGATCGTTGATCTGTTGTTTGAGTCTGGCCAGAACTGCACCGACCTTTCGCTTTCGGTCGATAAGTGTCTGGATATAAGGATCGGATATCGAAAGGAGCACCGATTCCAATGTCGAACAAAGAAAAGAAATAAGAATCAATCCTAATACTACCGCTATCAGAGCGGCCATTTACCCTCCTTAAAAAGTGCTCAAACTACCAAAACAGAAGCGCGTCTGTCGGCCCTGTGTGTGCACGGTCCGACGGCAGCATTATCACGTGGTGTGTTGCTGGTCACGAACCGATAGAACCCTGACTGTCTCCGGGGTCTTCTAACTGGCCTGTTCTTGAAATATACAGGATTTTATGCGTCGTGTCGGTGGGATGGCCCAATGAATCGTTCACAGCATGCCCAATGATGTCGAGAACGGCATAGCTGCCATCCACTTCAAGCCGTCGAACTTCGACTCGATCTCCGAGGATCGTGCAGTCGCGCTGTCTCAGGGATCCCTTGTTTGAGTCTACCACACACATAAGGTAAAATACACCGAAATGACCTGCATCGGCTTCCAGGATAGGAACCGCAAACGGTTTGCCGGATTCGTAGGTTCCCTGTCCGACATGACCGGTCAGCTCGACCCTGTTGAAAAGTGCGCTCTCGTTGATTGCTGCTCCGTTCTGCAATACCACCGTCTCTTCGAACAGGGGGTGCAAATCATAGGTGAAATTTGCCACGCCTTCGTAGGGTATGACGCCGCCGGTTTCGGTGGTTACGGTGGAAGCGGGAGAACAGGCGATGAAAAAGGGTATGCCAAGGACCGTTACGGCCCAGAATAAACGGGATGAGAAAGAACTGATATATGAACGCATGACAAGGCTCCTGGCTATGGTTTCCTGCTTTTTTACTCGGAGGGATATGCCGAGAACGAACCCTGAGGCGGATTGGCACAACCCGAGCACGCATGGAGCCGAATGCAAAAAATGCAGCGGTAACCCATGAAAGTACGATCAGTAACCATCCTGCTGTCGGTAAAATCTGATTCAGCTCCATAACGTATTCCTCCTTCGGTATATTTGAAAGCAAAAACTGAACCGGAGAGGGGGCTGAGCAATTCCGAAGGGAAAGACGGTGAACAGCTGATAGGGTAGTGGAAATTATCGTATTGCCGGGTGGGGTATCAGGCTGGTGCAGGTCGCATGGTAATGGTTTGCTGCATCTGAGGGAAACAAACGCCCGGTTTACTGCTGTAAAGTGCGCTGAACGATATCACTGAGGTATTTGAGATACCCCTTCGCCCGTGGACTCGCAATGGCATCAAGTGCTTTTCGGGCGTTGCTTGCAACCATATCGTTTTCGGAGAGCAGGTAGAAGCCGGCCCGGTCCTGAAGCTCCTCTCGCTGGATTTTCGTTTGCGAAAGTACCCAGAGTGCCGAGGCTTTCATGTAGGGATCATTGCTTTCCATCATCTTGAGCAGTTCAGTGTCTACCCCGGCATGACCGAGAGTGAAAAGCGCTTTGAGTACATTGCCGCGAATACGATTGTTGGGATCGGATTTGTACCGCAGCAGTATGGGAATGACCCGCTTGTTTCCCAATGCTTCGAGCGCTTCGATGGTATTTGCCCGGACGCGTTTGTCCTTATCGTTCAAAAGAGAAAGAATCAATTCCCGGTCACGGTCTTGGAAGCTGATTATTCTTCCGAGAAGGTTAACGGCGGTAGCCCGGACCCGTACATTCCGATCCGGAATGAGTTTCGCCAGAACATCCCTCACGCGGGGATTCTTCTTGAGCAGACCAAGAACCTGCACGGCACGTACCCGACGGGACTCTTCTTCGCTGTAGAGATCCTTACTGAGTTCATCGACTACGGTAGGGGAGAGTGAACCGAGCAGCGTACCGAGCTTTTCTCTGACGCTTTCCTCCAGGTCTCCCCAGCTGCTTATGAGGTTTTCGCGGATAATGGCCGTGGCAGCGAGAACTGCCGCTTGCTTGACTTGGATGGAGCTGGACCCTACGTGTGGGAGAATCGACTGCAGATCGCCCGGTTTGCCTGCCTGTGCAAAGGTGCTGAGAGCCTGCACCAGTGTGCCTGACTCCGCGGCGGAAATACTCTGCCTCGCTGCATCGAGATTCATCCGTTTTCCCGTTTCTCTTCGAGTGCTGCAATCGAGTCGCGCAGTCTTGCAGCCTTTTCGAATTCGAGCCGACGCGCCGCCTCCCGCATTTCGCGTTGAAGCTGGGCGATTTCTTTGTCGACCGCTTTGCTTCGGACTTCCTTTTTCGTCTGCCGACGTTTCTTCTTTTCCCCGTAAGCCGGCCGTTCTTCGGCCGCAATCAGGTGCGGTTCTTCTTCCTCGCGGGGTACTCCATACGGACTCAATGGTCCTTTGATTTCCCGGATAACCGATTGCGGCACAATCCCGTGCTCTTCATTATACGATAATTGCTTCTCTCGTCGACGTTCGCACTCGGAGATCGTGCGCTTGATGGACTCGGTCT
>JBEPYC010000209.1:0-7355 GCA_041641555.1 Chitinivibrionales bacterium
CCTGGTGGGGAAAAAGTCCGAAGACATAAGCGACGCCGAAGGGAGCGCGGCGATGGCTCTCAGTATCATTCCCGCGATTGTTACAGTCATTTCACTTGCATTGCTTCTGGGCTTTACCGGCGCTTCTTCCATATCCGATGCTCTGGTGGTGGGTTCACTGGCATCGTTAGGACTTATGGGCATGGGTTCGCTCAACCTGGTGTTTTTCGAAGACCGCTCGATCAAACTGACGGCGCTCAATGCTGGTTATTTTATCGTGGCGCTGAATGTGGCGGCAGTGATTTTGACACTGTGGAAGTAACCGGCTCGATGTACAGACCGGAAGGGACCACGAGTCTCCAAAGCCGAATGGTTACTCTCCGCGCCTATGACATACTGACTATGCATTTGACATAATTTGAGCCGCCGCCGCGAATCGACCTCAGAGCAAGCGAATCGACTTTTGGGGGCTTTGGGAATGGGGGATTAGCGAGGACCTGTTTTGCGCACGTGATCTATCAAATGACGGATGTCAGGGAACAATCGTGAAATTCTCCGAGGTGCTCTCGACGCCGGGCGTTTGTTCGTAATCTATTATCCTTACCCTGAAAGAAGCATCGCCCGACACTTCCGGGGCTCTCCATAAGAATCCGTTTACAGGCACGTTTAACGGATAGTTCGTAATGTCGTCGAAGACTCCATATCCACTCGAGTCTGATAGGATGCGAACCTGGTCATACGGCCAGTCTGTAGGAATACACCATTGGACAAGTATTGGCTCACCTGAACGAAAGGTCTCTCCCCCCTTTGGGTAAATCAAAGAAAGCTTCGAACAGTTTTGCTCGAACAACCGGAAATGAAGATTGGTGGGGAGACTGTCCACGACATCGACTCGTGCATATAACCTGTTCTGCCTGGGTCCGACCATGCAGAAAACATCTACCGTAAAAAGCCATCCGGTGCTGTTGGAGGAATCTCGTACAGGCACATACATCCAGATGGTGTCAGTCGATATGCCCGTGGCGCGGACGGTGTCCATTCCGCTGGCGGTTGCCGTCACCGAAATGAAGTACTCGCTGCAGTCCAGTCCGCATCGATTCTCCTGATCACAGGTGACAATGACCGCGGTATTGGGTGTATCCTTCAGAAGTGTGATATCGATGTTTTCCACCAGAGATGTGAGCGACACCGCTTGAGTCTTGTAGTCCGGATGGACTATCTCAAGAGTGCCAACGGTATCCAAAACGGTACGGGAACTCACGGATTTCTGCGATGAACCGGTCGTGGTGGAGGCATAGCTCACCGCAGTTCCCGGTTGATCGATGATAACCTTCCGGATGAGTGTTCCTCGCGTCTGGATAAGAATGCTGCCCGGGTGACGTACGTCAGACTGCACTCTTCGGCCATCCGGCTGATAAAAAACGACCTCGTCTGATTGTGTGCGCGGTAAGGATTTCCTGTTTCGTTTCATTCTCAGACCATTAGCCGTTCTGATGAGGCTGTATATACCGGTTTCCTCGGTGGTATCTCTCAGGTCCTTGCCAAGAAGCGATACAAGAGCGCCCTCTACCGGATTTCCTCCTCTGTCGGAAACAATACCCGAGAGCCGGATCACTTCCTGGGAGCATGCACCAGAAGAAAGGAGAAACGTAAGCAAAAGTACAAATGGAAGGTGGCGTGTCATCAGGTCCTCTCCGGGCTATAACAAGCATTTTCATTGCGGGTCTTAGGGGAGGAACCCCTACCTCGTGGTTTCTTCTGGAAAATACATGTTGTTTTTCGGAAGGCCGGTGCTTTGTTAAAGGGGAGCAAAGGCGCACCTCTTAACCAGAGATGCGCCCAAAAAAAGCAGAAAATTTGGTCTGGTCAAGCCTTTGGCTTAGCCAGTTGCCGCGCCGCGACGTACCATCCGAGAAGGGCGCCATACAGAAAAGTGTGTGCCACGAAACCCTGCCAGAACTGGCTTGCTCTCTGAGGAAACCAGATCCATCCGAAAGCCGGAGCAATCAGGTAGAAGTTGACGAGCCACATGAGCAGTCCGTAGATCCCACCGATACTGACCAGAGCTCCGGGGGTTCGGTGAAAAGCGGTAACTGCAGCCACAATAAGGGCAAAGACCGCCCCGGCAACGACAGAATAGACAAGATGAACGAGCGTACCCACCATGATTGCGGTTGCCAGTGAGACCTGCGGCGAAAGCGCCTGTTGTCCAAGGACTGTTGCGGATATCATTCGAAATGGCCCGAAAAGCTGTCCTGCCACGATCGCGGCCACGATCATCTCGAAAACCGCGAATGCCAGTCCGGCAAGGAGGCCACCGACCATTCCGGTTTTCGCCCATGACCAGTAATTGACATGTACTCCTTTTTTGGCTACCCCTGCTTCATGCGTCATTTCCATACGGCTTCCTCCCTTTGATTGTGATGAGTGCGTACTCACGGCGTTAGCGCATACCAGATCTTTTTAGAAAAGCGCAAGTTACATGCCCTCTGTTGCAGCAAGGAAGCAGAGGTGTGCCTAGTACAGGCCAGGGGATTGACGCTGACACGATTTTCGAATACGCGAATGGTTTGCCGGTTTCGGGATATCAGGGGTGTTCTCTTGTTCGGATTTCCGACAGCTCGATCACCTCTCCCCATATCTGGATAGTAGCCACATCCTTTTGAATCTCCCCCTCGAAATACACCGGTAAACTATCTCTGGTCAGGCTGTCGGGCATATTGACCGGATTGTACCGTGATCCGTTTGCGGCAATGATTCCGTAAAATCCCCCTTCTATTTGTAGGTGCACAATCGTACCGTAGCTTTTGATGTATCGCGTTGCCGGACTGGGTTGTGAATCGGAGTCACGGTCGCATGCAATCAGCAGTAGTACCATACCGATCACTGAGGCAGGGAGAAGTGCAAATGCTTTCTTCATGATATCACCTCCTTGAGGATGAGTGGTGAGGATGAAGAAATAGAGCGAAGGGGTGTCGGGGCTTTCATTGTATTTTGGAGGTACCGGTAAGGAGATGGTTTCTGGTTCGTTTTCGTCCTGCACACAACTGGTTTAACAGAGAAATGTCCAATGTCTATTCTGTATGCAATCGCGACACCAATAGGTAATCTGGAAGATATCAGTCTGCGCGCCCTTCGGGTACTCGGTGAAGTAGACGCGCTTGCGTGCGAAGATACCCGCCACACCAGAGTGCTTCTGGATCGGCATGGGATAGAACCGCCCGGGACGATCTTTTCCTATCATGAACACAATGAGTTTTCCGCTGGTCGCCGCACAATGAAACTGCTGGAGCAGGGGAACGATGTCGCACTGGTAACCAATGCTGGAGCACCTTCCATTAGTGACCCCGGATATCGGGTTATCGCAAGTGGGATTGAAGAAGGGCACGAAGTCGTTTTCATCCCGGGAGCGTCGGCCCCCCTCACGGCATTGGTCATCTCGGGACTCCCGGTCGCGAGCTTCACGTTCAAGGGTTTTCCTCCGAAAAAGACCGGTCAGCGGAAAAACTGGTTCGCGGCCGAAAAAGAGCTTCCTCATACTCTCATCTTTTTCGAATCCTCCAAGAGAATAGGTGAAACGCTTGCCGATGCGCTGGATGTGCTGGGGGATCGCCGTGTGGCAGTTTGCTTTGAGCTGACCAAAAAATTTGAACGAGTGAATCGCGGGTGGCTCTCAGAACTCGTGGAAGAGTACAGGCAGAGTAATCCCAAAGGCGAGATTACTGCCTGCATAGCGGGGAATACCAGGAAATTTATCCGAGTGTGAAAGTAAATGGTGGATTTTGGTTGGCAAGCGTGGGTAATGGTTGTAGAATTGATTGAGTGCAGACTGTTCCGCTTTTGCCTGAACCGGACTGGCATGTAAAAATCCGTTATCCAGGAGGAATGCCTGATGCGTGTGCTGTTGGTCGATGATTCCGCTACGATGAGGCGAATACAGAAAAACCAGCTGACAACAATCGGAATAACCGATGTTCTGGAGGCTGGGGACGGCAGTGAGGCACTGAAGGTGCTTGCGGACAACATGCCCATAGATATGGTACTTCTGGACTGGAACATGCCCGTGATGGATGGGATAACCTTTCTTAAGAAGGCCCGCGAGGATACCGCCTACGGCGAAGTGAAAATCATCATGTGCACCTCGGAGTCCGAAAAAACCAGAGTGGTTGAAGCCCTCAAAGCCGGCGCAAACAATTACATCGTGAAACCCTTCAATCCGGATTCACTGAAACAGAAGCTTGGGCTGGCTCCCGCCTGATTCCCTTTTGCGCTGCAAATCCTTCCTGTTCTAAGCTCTTCCTTTAAGTGCCCTAAGCGCTCCTGGTCACACGAAGTTGCGTGGAGCTTTTTTCTTTGTTTCCCGCGAAGTGCGCCAAGGCTTTGCGTGCATTTCCCCGCATAATCTATCTTTTGAGATTTCGTTATCTCTCGGCAAGGACCACCGTGTCTCTTGTGGGGGAGAGGCTACCGTCGATGCAGGATGGTGCAATGTCAAAGAAATCGGTGACTTACGCGGATGCTGGTGTCAGTCTGTCGGCTTGGAATACGGCCAAAAAGCGCATCGGCGAGCTTGTGGGTGCAACCTACAATAAAAATGTTATAGGGAAATTCGGTCAATTCGGTGGCCTCTACGATATCGGGTGGATAAAAGACTTTGAAAAACCGATTCTGGTTTCTTCGGTCGATGGTGTCGGGACAAAGCTCAAGATAGCCGTTGCGATGAATACTCACGGTACCGTCGGAGAAGATCTGGTAAACCACTGTGTGAACGACATTCTGGTGCTTGGGGCCAAACCACTCTTCTTTCTTGATTACCTGGGTACCGGGAAACTGCTTCCTGAGACGGCCGAACAGATTATAGAAGGATTCTCCCGGGCGTGCCGAAATGCCGGATGCGTATTGATCGGCGGAGAAACGGCCGAAATGCCGGGAGTCTATTCCGGCGAAGACTACGACCTAGTTGGCACGATAGTTGGTGTGGTCGATGAAAGAAAAGTTATCGATGGCAGCAATATCGTACCCGGTGACAAAATCATCGGTCTTCGTTCCAGCGGTCTTCATACGAACGGATATAGCCTTGCCCGTAAAATTCTTACCGAAATTGCCGGGAAAGACTACCCGGACATATTCGAAGAGACTGGACAGAGTTTTGGGGTCGAGCTGCTCCGTCCACATCGCTGTTACAGTCCGGTGCTTTCTCTGATTGAGGACTCACTGGTAAAGGGATGTGCACACATTACCGGCGGAGGGTTCCAGGAAAACATTGATCGTGTGCTTCCTTCCTCCTGCGATGCAGTTATCCGAACTGTGTCCTGGCAGCCCCAGCCGATATTCGGCTTTCTGCAAAGTACCGGTAATGTTGCGAACGATGAAATGTACCGAACGTTTAACATGGGAATCGGGCTCGTACTCATCGTGCCTGGTTCGATCAGCTCCGAGATAATGGCTCGTCCGGAGCTTTCGGAGTTCGCCCCGGTCGAAATCGGAGAGATAACCGAAGGTACCGGGTCGGTGAAAATGGAGTATTGAGTGTGAACGCTGAGTTATACCTTTATAACACCGCATCCCGGGAAAAAGAGCCATTTGAGCCCTCCGGTGACGACGTGACCATGTACTGCTGTGGTCCTACGGTGTATAACTACGCTCATATCGGGAATCTTCGCACGTACGTTTTCGAAGACGTACTACGCCGTACACTGGAACTCCTGGGGCATTCGGTGAAGCACGTTGTCAATATTACTGATGTCGGCCATCTGGTTTCCGATGCCGACAGTGGTGAAGACAAGATGGAGAAAGGTGCTCGGCGTGAGGGACGGACGGTCTGGGATATTGCGGCTCACTACACTGAAGCATTCATGAATAATATCCGCGATCTCAATGTTGTGGATCCGACACACTGGCCAAAGGCCACGGATCACATCACAGAGATGATCGGGATGGTACAGGCGCTGGAGAAAAACGGTCTGACCTACCGTACCTCGGATGGCATATACTTCGACACCTCGAAGTTTCCTCAGTATGCGAATTTCGCTCATATAGACCCGGAATCGCTTGAGGCTGGTGCGCGGGTGGACATGGGAGACAAACGTCATTCCATGGACTTTGCTCTCTGGAAGTTTTCTCCGGCGGATGCGAAGCGGCAAATGGAGTGGGAGAGTCCTTGGGGAACCGGTTTTCCGGGTTGGCACATAGAATGCAGTGCAATGGCTCTGAAGTATCTCGGGCAACCGATCGATATTCATTGTGGGGGAACGGATCATGTTCGTGTCCATCACACCAATGAAATCGCTCAAGTAGAAGGCGCTACCGGAAAACCGTTTGTGCGCTACTGGCTCCATGGAGAATTTTTGGTTTTGGACAAGGGGAAGATGGCAAAATCGACCGGGAATTTCGTCACGCTCGAAACAGTAAAAGAGCAAGGAATCGACCCACTCGCATATCGCATGTTCTGTTATTCTTCTCATTATCGTAATCCACTCACTTTCTCCTGGGAAAGTCTCAGATCTTCGGCTCAGAGTCTCAAGCATCTCAGGCAGCTGGTTCCGCAGAATGTCGAAGCCAGGGAGTTGACCGACGAGGATTCTTGGAAAGCACGGTTCGATGGAGCTGTGCTCGACGACCTCAATATACCCAAGGCGCTGGGCGTACTGTGGGAAGCATTGCGCGCAGATATTGACAAAGGGACCAAGCGTGCACTGGCGTTGTATGCTGATCGCATATTGGGCTTGAGCCTGGGAGAAGCCGGGGCTGGCGAGTGGACTTCCGAGGTGACGACCCCCGGAGGAAAAGTCATACGCTTTATTTCTTCTTCCCAGGTCGAATCGAATCGGGTCAGTAAGATTGCGGAAATGATCGAAAAGAGGACACAAGCGCGAAAATCCCGGGATTTTGCGGTTGCCGATGAATTGCGGGACCGATTGGTTGCTGAGGGGGTCACGGTCAAGGATCTCCCCGATGGAACCACTGAGTGCGTGGTTGAATGACGATTGCATTCTGCAGAACTAAGGAGCACGACCATGAAAAAGAATGATGAAAACGGAAGTCCGGGTTTTCCCGAGGCTTTCAAGAAAATGATGGTAGGTGGGGAAATCGAACGCAGGATGATGGAACGGCGTGAGATTTTCTTGTGGGGACCGGTAGATGATGACTCGGCGCGATCGATCGTGCAGAAACTTCTTTTTTTCGATGGAGAGAATCAAGAAGACATTACGTTGTACATCAATAGCCCCGGTGGGGTTATTTCTTCGGGGTTGGCCATATTCGATGCGATGCAGCTTGCGAAATCAGATATACGCGTAGTCTGCATGGGTCAGGCGGCCAGTATGGGAGCGGTACTTCTGGCTGCTGGCACCAAGGGTAAGCGGAGTGCTTGGCCA
>JBEPYC010000210.1:0-7308 GCA_041641555.1 Chitinivibrionales bacterium
GATGAAAACAATGGCGCGTACTACATTTCTGACTTCGAGGGAACGCGCGGTGGAATCATGATCGGTAAAGAACTGGCCCGATGGTCGGTAAATGGCACTGGCGGAATGACTAATAGCGAGCGCCCCATGTACTCATGTAACTCTGATAAGTGGATTATGCAACAAATCGGGCTTTCCAAAGGGCATCACACTAACGGTGCAGAGTCGATGCTGATCAACTGGATCGATAAAGTGGCGATTAAAGTCAGCAATAACGGAAAAAACAGGGTCAATGGCTGCTACCAGCATTCGTCTTCTGGTGATTTCTGGGTCAAACCTCCGGCAGGAAAAGAGGGGATGATCGAAACGCCCGATGGGTCTTGGGTTCAGCCCGAAGGGGCACATCTTCTGCCCATGGATGACCCTTACACCAAACCACCTGAGCCCCGCCCTGCAGCTCCGAGCTGGACCCTGGCGGATCAGAAAACAACGGATGCCGGCTATGCTTTCGGCACATGTGCACCGTACGATGATGGTCTGGAGCCAGTGACTAGCGTCAGGGAACGCGCGGTGCCTGTTGCACGAGCCTCAAAAGCTTCGTTTTCGCGGCGGGTTATGCTCGGGGGCAAAGCCGGTGCTCGACTTTTGATTACAGGCCAGAATAAAGCCTCCTATGATATCCGCGGAAGGGCACTCCAAATCCCGACTCGATAATTTCCTTTCATTTTGGTTATGAGAAATGCGGCGCTGTTGTTTGACAGCGCCGTTTTTTTGCGTGGTGCGCCCGGCAGGGCGCACTTTGTGTTTTTCGCCTGCCTGCACTCAATAGGAGCACCATTGCATTTGCTTCCCATACCGGCAGAGTCACCTCGCTGCTTATTGACGCACCGTAGCGCTACTGGTGCAACCCCAGGGTTGCATTGCCACCGGGAAAGAAAAATGACTTCAAATGCCATCATTTCCCGTCTATCCACTATACACCTTGTATTTTGTAGTGTCAGTAGAATATCGCATGGCTACTTCAGGTACCGTATTCAGGGACAAAAGGATGAGAACATGCACAACATCGAAACGATTCGTCAGTTTGCCAATCAGAACCCTTCTGCGTGGGTAGCGACATCAGTCGATAACAGGCCTCATGTTCGCGGGATGTTTATGTGGTTTGCCGATGAAAGCGGGTTCTATTTCCACACCGGGACGCACAAACGGTTGTATGAACAGCTCATGACCAACCCAAGCATTGAAATCGCTTTCAGTAATCCGGGTGAGAATTTCGGCGAAGCGAAAATGGTGCGGATCGGTGGCGAGATCGAGTTCGTGGACGATGAATCGCTTCATGTCCGGCTTTTCCAGGAACGTCCGTGGCTCAATCAGGTAGCCAAAGCATTTCCCGAGGCGAAAGTGAAAGTGTTCAGGATTTCAAGCGGTGAAGCACAATACTGGGATTTCGGGGTCAATGGCCACGAAAAGGAACAAGAGGCGATTCGATTTTGAGGCGAGCATTGGTAATGACTGTACCTCAGGAAGTTAGCATCGAGCTATCATCGGAACCTTTCCCGTTTGGGCTTACATATTACATTTGGGCCGGCGCCGCGGGATTTGTGATCGCATTACCGGTCTACAAGGCAGCGCCAACATTCACGATTATTGGGAGGTGAAAGTGTGCTGAAGCGTATCCATTTACTTGCGGCTGAGATTTTTTCTTATAGTTACGACAATTACGATGACCATGTGGGAGTCAATGAGCGATTCGATCGGATTATGCCCGATATGGCCGGGGCTCTGGAAAAAGCCGTAAACCAGAATTGGCCAAAAAAGAAAGTCGCGCAAGCCATCGATGTACCTGAGAAGGATGTCGACATGTGGCTTGGAAAAACACGTGATGCCTTGAGAATCGTGGATGCAGCCGATCCGGCCGAATTGTTCCGAAACGGCGTGCGGCAGAGTCTCAAGAACGCACTTGAAAACGGATTCCAAAGCGATGAAGACAGAGAAAAGCTGGTTACGCAAATCTGCTACCGTGTAGCGGATTTGAGTCTTTTGCTCAAGCAAGAGGGAGACCAGCTGTTCCAGTATTCACGACACTTGCGGAAAGAACCGGGCGTTGAGTATGAGGATGGATATTTCGAGGAAGGGTTTGCAGAAGGGCTTGACGAGGACGAGGGGTATGATGACGAATTCGAGCTCGATGACGATGACGATGAGGATTACGATTATGGCGAGGATGATGATGAGGATGATGAAAGGTAGGACTGTGAGGGGATCTTGAATGCTCCACGAAGGAGGGGGCTGGTTATGACAGTGAATCAAGCGATATCGGATAGAGTGATGACTCCTGATCCTGTTGGATTCGGATGGAAAACCACAATGTCCAACAAGCCCTTTTTCATACTGTTCACTCTGATTATCGGCGTTCTGTACGGTGCGCAGCAGATTCTGGAATATTCGCTCGGGGTGGGCGAACAGTCTGATTTCTCTTTGGAATATCTCTCGACGATGCTCACATCTTCGATGATAAATGCGGTGATTGTGCTCGGAGGGGCCAACGTTTCTTTGAAGTTCTACGACGGTGTAAAATCCAGACTGTCAGATATATTCGTCTCGCCCCTTTTCGTGCTTTACAATTTTGTTGCAGGTATTCTTTTCCTTGTTCTTGTCGGATGGCCCTTTGCCATTGTTGTTGGTATGATAGCCATGGGCACGCTGTGGGGGCCATGGCTTGCGCTGCCTGGAGCAATTATCGGCATACCTGCATTGTTCTATGGTGTCTGGCAGGCACTGCGGTATCAGTTCTATTCTTTCGCACTGATCGACTACGGGGTCGGCCCGGTCAAAGCGTTGAACATCAGTCGGAGACTTGCCCGGGGGCATGAAGGCGAGCTCTTTGGTCTGGACTTCAAGATTCTCCTCATTAATCTTGTCGGGCTTCTTTGCCTGGGGGTTGGACTACTCTTTACAGTGCCAACGTCTTTTCTTGCCTTGGCACATCGTTATGCGTTTCTGAGAGATCTAAACGCCGATGAATTGAAAGGAATCGTATGACGGAAAACTATCCGAGCAGCAATCGATAAGGGTAATACCGAGCCAAACGAAATCGGAAAGCTCTTCCTTTCTCCTTCTTAAAATTTCCTGACCCTGGTTCGTGGTTTGGGAACGTTCCCATGTTTCTATTGCGTTTCGGGCATTTCTACGCCTTCCCGTTCGAGAAAACGGCAGAAAAATTGCTTCCTCAGAAGGAAACCGTTCAACTCGAAAAGGAGGGGATCGCATGGGCACGAAAAAATTGCTGATCGGGGTTCTGGGCGTTCTCGTGGTAATGGCTGAATCAGGGGCAGGGCAAGGATTCGTAAACGGCGGATTCGAAACGGGAGATCTCACCGGGTGGACCAAGGAAATACGGGGCGGAAAAGTGCTTGTCGAACCGGGGGACTCGGACAGTCTGTCCGAATTGCCCTTTTCTGTGCTCGACGAAGTCCCCGAAGTTCGTCCTTCGGCGGATACAAACCAATATTTCACCGCTGTCGAAGGTGACTATTTCCTGCGTATTCGCGGCAATCCGGCCGTTCCGCTTCTCGTGGAGTACGATGGTGTTCAGTATGATCTTGATCTGACACGTGCAACCATTGTCGTGTGGCAGGAGCTGGAGCTTTCGGCCGGAAGTGTTGTAAGCGGACTGATCGCAATGTGGACGACCGATTTGCCATCCTACATTCGCGATCATGCGTTTGTTCATATCTCCGGAAACGGGGTCGAAGATACGGTGGTGTCGATCAGGCTTGCCGATATAGAATGGGATACCATTGGTGTGAGTCCGCCCTTCACACCGAACCAGTCGGAATGGCGCCATTGGGAATGGACGGCTCCCACCACCGGAACGTATCGGATCGAACTCAGCAATACCGTTGATGACCAGATGGAAAGCGATGCCTGCTTTGATTTGAACCGCGTTTGCATGCCACCAACGGTAGTCGCTGCTGCAGAATCAGCGAACAAAACATCTCCTTCACTATCCTATTCGCACGCGACAGGAATTCTCTCGATTCGCGGTTCCGGAATCGACCGGAAAACGACTGTGAGATTGTTTCGTTCCGATGGTGCATGCCTTGGAAGCTTCGCGCTGAAAAGCAGTACGAAAACGAAAGACACACACACCCTTTTTCTCAAAGGCATGCTGGGAAGCCGGGCAGGTTCGCCGATAATCGTCCGAGTCCAAGGGCTTTTTTCGAATAATACCAAGAATTTCCTGATTTTCTGAGGTGCCCTTTTGCGCTGCGAGGGTACCTGAAGGGTACTCCTCGCGCACGTGATCGCCTCGGATTAAGACGTTTGCATACCGCCTGCGTCCGTGATCCGGGACCGATTGTCATTGGTCCCACGCGCGCTTCCAATTTAGAGTATTGTGGGCCTATGGGCTGTAACTCCAAGCCTGGCCTGCGAATGTTATTTTTCCCTCCCTGGTACATATGGTATAGAACGAAAAACCGGAAATTACGGAGGCACACCACTAATGACCGTTCGCGTGCGATTTGCGCCGTCACCCACTGGCTACCTTCATGTAGGCGGAGCCCGTACCGCCCTTTTCAATTATCTGTTTGCAAAACATCATGGAGGTGCGTTTCTGCTTCGGATTGAGGATACCGATCGAACGCGTTACCAGGAAGACGCCTGCAGGGAAATTTACGACAGTCTCGATTGGCTTGGGCTCGAGTGGGATGAAGGGCCGGGCAAGGAAAGTGATTTTGGGCCCTATGTTCAGTCTCAACGAACAGAAATGTACCGCGATGCTGCGGAGCGATTGCTTGAACAGGGCCATGCGTATCGGTGTTTCTGCAGTGCCGAGCGATTGCAGCAAGTCAGGGAAGAGCAGGAGAAAGCAAAAGTCGGAAAGGTGATGGGATATGATCGTCATTGCCGGTGTCTTTCTTCCGAAGAAGTCACGCGTCAGACCGAACAGGGCACGCCTTCGGTGGTAAGGTTGAAAATTCCACTCGGGGAGACTCTTGTAGTCAACGATGCCATCCGGGGAGAAATCAGCTACCAGACCGATGATCTCGATGATCTCGTGCTACTCAAATCCGATGGTTTCCCGACCTATCATCTTGCAAACGTAGTTGATGACCATGCGATGAAGATAACCCACGTGCTTCGCGGTGATGAATGGATCGTTTCGACACCTCGTCATCTGCTTCTCTACCGTGCACTCGGATGGGAGCCGCCGGTCTTTGCGCATCTGCCAGTGATTCTTTCCCCTCAGGGCGGAAAACTGTCAAAACGCAAGGGAGCTGCCTCGGTGATGGATTACAAACGCGGTGGCGTTCTACCTGAATCACTCTTCAATTTTCTTGCTCTTCTCGGGTGGGCACCAGGAGATGATCGCGAGAAAATGAGCAGGGAAGAAATGATCCAGGCGTTTTCTTTAGAAAAGGTCTCGCCCAAGGGCTCGGTTTTCGACGAAAAGAAGCTTGAGTGGATGAATGGTCTTTATCTTCAGGAACGCACGGCCGAATCGATTTTCGACGATGTGGTGTCACGATGGATAGTTCTGGGATGGGTAGATCCTGCTCATTCCGGCCGCGAACATCTGTTGAAGATAATCACCCTGCTGAAGGATCGTTCGAAACGATTATCGGATCTGGCCGAGAATGCGCAATATTTTTTCCGTGATCCGCAGGAGTATGATCCCAAAGCCGTCAAAAAGCATTTCAAGGGTGATGCCGCCGGCGTTATTGAGAATCTTGCTGATCGGCTCGAAAAAACCGAGCCTTTCACGGCAGAGTCGACCGAAACTGCCTATCGCGAATACGCGGAGCAAAGTGGGTTGTCGGGAGGAAAACTGATTCATCCTACCCGGCTGGCTGTCAGTGGAGTGAGTTTTGGCCCCGGGTTGTTTGAGCTGCTCGAAACCCTCGGGAAAGAAACGGTCGTGCGAAGAATGACCAGGGCCGCGAAATGGCTGCAGGAAAGAGACCAAGCGCAGGGATAACTCAAGGAGAATATGCAATGTCCGGAGAAGAAAAGAAAGTACAGGACGCAACGAGCGGAAATGGAGAGAATGGTGCTCCCACGACATCCAATTTCATACGAGACATCATAGGCGAGGACCTTGCTTCCGGGAAAATTCAAAAGGTAGTCACACGTTTTCCTCCCGAACCAAACGGGCATCTTCATATCGGCCATGCGAAAGCCATTTGTATCGACTTTGGGCTCGCACGGGAATTCGGTGGCCAATGCCACCTTCGGTTCGATGACACCAATCCCAGCAAAGAAGAGCAAAAGTATATCGACGCGATTCAGCGCGATGTCAGGTGGCTGGGATGGGACTGGGGTGAACACCTCCATTTCGCTTCGGATTATTTTGACCGGATGTTTGAATGGGCAAAGGAACTGATTCGCGCCGGAAAAGCGTATGTGGATGATCAGACAGCCGAGGAGATCCGCCTCAATCGCGGCACGTTAACGCAGCCAGGAAAGGAAAGTCCCCACCGCAACAGAACGCCTGAGGAGAATCTTGAGCTGTTTGAGCGCATGGAAAAGGGGGAGTTTCCCGATGGTTCCCGGGTTCTTCGTGCCAGGATCGACATGAGTCATCCGAATATGAACATGCGTGATCCGGTTATGTACCGGCTTCTCAAAGCTCCGCATCATCGCCAGGGTGATAAGTGGAAAGTCTATCCCATGTATGACTGGGCTCATGGACTCGAAGACTCGATCGAGGGGGTAACTCATTCGCTGTGCTCGCTTGAGTTCGAAGATCATCGGCCACTTTATGACTGGTTTCTCGATCAGCTTCCGATTCATCACCCGCGCCAGATCGAATTCGCCCGGCTGAATCTTTCGTACACTGTCATGAGCAAGCGTAAGTTGCTCCGGCTGGTTGCCGAAAAACATGTCGATGACTGGGATGACCCGCGCATGCCGACTCTTGCGGGGCTCCGGAGGCGGGGATATACGCCTTCGGCGATACGCACTTTCTGCGGCCGCATTGGAGTTGCCAAACGGGGGAGTATGGTCGATGTCGCCTTACTGGAACATTGTCTTCGAGAGGAGCTCAACAAGATTGCTCCGCGCTACATGGCGGTTCTTCGGCCCCTCAAGGTCGTAATCACCAATTTCCCTGAAGGACAGGTGGAGGAGCTCGAAGCCGTAAACAATCCCGAGGATCCCTCGGCGGGAACCCATACGGTTCCTTTTACCAGAGAAATTTACATCGAGCGTGATGATTTTATGGAAGACCCTCCTAAAAAATTCTTTCGTCTCGGCCCCGGCAGAGAAGTCCGTCTCCGATATGCATACTTCGTAAAGTGCGAAGAAGTCGTGAAAAATGCATCT
>JBEPYC010000211.1:0-7326 GCA_041641555.1 Chitinivibrionales bacterium
ATCTGGTTCCATCCCAGTGATCCTTTCACAAGCTGAACGCTTCCCGTATCCACCAGTTCTTCATCCGAAACTATCAGGTATGAAGACGAGTCGTTTTTTCTCCAGAACGATTCTCCGGCGCGCACGGATGAAATCTGCTTTGAGGTAAGATAATGACCATAGATGGGTTGCTCCGGCACCGATTCATCCCATCGCGACAACACGCCATCTCTCCCTCGCACCTTCTCGGCCGAATACTCCCGAGCCGGAACACTTACCATCTGCCATCCGGGTTCAGTACCGATTTTTCGTCTTGTAGCCCCATCGACTACAAATGTATCCACGGCGGGGGTCGAATCGATTTGACCCTGATTGTCTACTGCCCATACTGTAAATCGGTAGGACTTATCGACAAGTGGATAATACCTGAACACTCCCGAGGTATTCGAAGAGGAGTCGATTCGACGTCCTTCCACTTCCGACAAAATCGCATGGTAGACAAATGATGAATCCCGGTCATCGACAGCACCGGCGATAACCTGCGCGGCACCGCCGGCAAGGTCAATATCATATACTATCGTGATGGGAGCATCGTTACGATCAATAACATGGAGCACTCTTGAGAACGCAACTCCGGCATTCTGGCGATCCCTGATTCTGAATGAGAATTCCCGGGAGCCGGTATCGCTCTGCGCCGGCGTTCCCTTCAATGCAATCAGCTTCAGGCTGTCCTCGGGGTTCTCACATACAGCTTCGAGCCACGATGGCCGGTTCAGCCATTCCACCCAGACGCTGTCTTTGGGATCGGAATCCACCACCGTGAGCCTCCCTGCCACTTCATCACCTTCGTATACCGAATCGGACATCGATACCCCGACAATCTCCGGTGCATAGTTCATCTCCGCGACACGCACCTCCAGCAGGGCCGTATCCGCAAGTCCATCCCGGTCCACTGCGACGGCAACGACCGTGTCTACTCCCACATGAGCTTGCAGGGGAGTTCCAACCAGATGCCGGTCGGTCAACCTTAACCAGGAAGGAAGGCGGACCAGATCTATTGCGCAACTATCGCCGATATCCGGGTCCGTCACCTCCAGTTCAATGGAATAGGTTGAATCCTCTCGCGCATGTCCAGTGGCTCTCAGCGTTAACGATGGTCGTTCCGGAAGATTCTCTACGGTGAGAGAGATAGTATCCGTATCAACTCCTCCCCTGGAGTCTTCACACCGAAGCACGATGCGCTGCTGACCAACCGCGGAATCACCCGGCACCCACGACAGTGTATTTCCACCCCCCATTGTGAGCCCGTTGGGGGCTTGGACTATATCAAAAGTCATTGCATCACCGTTGAAATCGCTGGTCATCACCCGGGCTGTCCAGGTATCCTGCTCCACAATGATGGTGTCGGAAACAGGCGCAATTCGTGGAGGGGAATTCTCTATGACGATGCTATCCGTACGCAGGTTCGATCTGTTTCCCGATGAGTCTACCAGTGCGACTGCCGCATACCAGGTTCCCGGGTTTCGTGTCGGCCCATAGGCGATGATTGTGTCTCGCGGTGCAAGGGCAAAACTATGCGAAGAATCCGACGGACGAGTGACTGACGGTACGTAGAGAAACATTGTGGCGACATCATCGGCTCCCCCCGAATCCACCACGCACGCTACCGAGATGGCAGAATCCCCCAGGCTCTCCATTGCCAACGCAACCGTGTTCTGCGGGGAAACGCAGTCGTACAACACAGTGCTCGCCTGAGCCCCTGCAGCCGGCTTGGACCAGCTACCCGAAGAGTCCCGCAGGAACGCGGCAACATACCAGGTACTGCCGTTGCCGGGTAATCCATCGATGGTATCGGTCCAGGCATCACCTGGCAGATTCCGGCGGATTTCGCCCGAATCCGGATGCGCGGGGATTGATTCCGATGACAGGGCCACGATTGTACTCTCGGCATCGACACTGCGTCCCTTCGACCACGTAAGGACCATTGTGCTGCAAGTGACCGGCAGTGCGGTGAGGTTTTCTACCGGCAGCGGCCCGGTGCTGTCGGTTACCACGATATAGCCGGACTTGACCAGCGTATCGGCTTCCGCAGATCCCCACACCGTGAGCGTGACGGTATACGTTCCCGGGTTCTGGTACACCGTGGTAACAGTGTCGGTACTGTCAATTACTCCATTGCCCAGATCCCAGGATCTGCCCGTGATATCTCCCACCGAAGAGTCAGCGAAGGTTACTTCCAGCGGAACGTACCCCGTCAGCGGCGTGGCGATGAAGTGTGCCTGAGGTTTTTGAGTACCCGCCACAGTATCTTCAGCAAACCATTTGACATTATTACCGGCATTTGTGGAATTTGACGGATCAAGCGGAGTGTCGGAAAGACTGATTCCATCGCGCACATTCACGTACCCTACCGACCAGGCTGCCGGGTCGATCGTCCACTGCACTCCTTCAACCGAGCCCTGCAGGCTCAGCAGCGCTCCGGGAGCACCTGCCAGACTGAGTGTTCCGGCGACGGTTTGTGTTTGTCCGGATTCAAACGTCAAGGTGTCCGCGATCGCGACTGTTTTGGTCAGATGGTGGAACCTGGTCGCACCGGCGATGTTCTGCCCCGTCCCGGTTAAACGGACAGTGTTGGAGTTGTGCACATAACTACCATGGTTTTCCCAGTTTCCTTCAACCGCGATTGCCCATCCTTCCGAATCAAATGTCGTTCCCGAATCGAGGACAAAATCACCTTCAACAAGCATTGGTGATTTCAGCCGCACCTGTTGCGGTTGCCCTATAATGAGATTGTAGAACGCATAATTCGTGTCAGCCGAGCCTGGCTCAAGTGACCTTGCCGTCGGGGTGTCCTCATCAAGCACCAGAGTACCGAAATTGTGCACAAACTCTACCCCTGGCAGAAAGCGCAGGTTGTTTTGAACCCTCAACACACGGGTACTGTCCGGAGCATTAAACCTCCCGCCTTCCAGATGCAGGAACTTGGCATCGACATTCACCCCGGAGACATCGACGATCCCCGCCTGATTCACCAGAGCATCCAGGTCATTGGTGTAGTCGGTAGTAAACCGTAGTGTGCCCGCCCCTGTATGAACAACCCGGTCCCAGGCGATCGACCCCTTTACCGTGACAAGCTGAGTACCCGCACCATTGAACACAGTTTCGTGTCCAACCCCTCGGCTGTATATACCCGCACTGTCCAGTGTGAAATTCCCCCCGACTGTTAGAATCGAGGTACTTCCGTTAAACTCCCCACTCTCCACAACAAAGTCATCGTTTACATATGCATTACCGGAAAGACTGACCACCCCGGTATATCCCGCAGACAGATGAATACTCGAGAGCGTATCCGCGATATCCCACGAGCAATTGGCCAAACTGGTTGTATCGAAAACGGCGGTGTCGCCCGTTCCGGGTATCCCCTGTGGGGTCCAGCTGGTCGAAACCGCCGCATTGCCTCCTGATCCTGCACTCCAGGTATAGGAGGTACCTCCGGCAGATGCCCTCTGGTAGTAGACAGAATCCGAAGTCCATGGGGAGAGATTCTCTGCACGGTCCTTGTACTGGACAAACACTACTTTGAGTCCATCGCTGCCGTCATTGACATCAATGGTGTCTTCAGTGGCATACGCACCCCAGAAAGCCGTGGACGTATCAGCCGCCAGGCCCATTCTCATCGAGTCGGCACCGGTTGCCAGAAGCCCCACAGCAACCAGTGAATTGGCGGAAGTATCCGTTGCCGCGGTAATGGATCCAGATGTGGGGGGTGTGAAATCGAGCTCAACGGTATCACCGACCCAGGAAGACCGATTGCCTGATGTGTCTTTGAACTGCGCGAAGACATACCTGACTCCTTCACCGCCACTGCTGATATCAACACTGTCAGTGGTCGCGTACGCTCTCCAGATTGCAGTTGTAGTATCCGTATCGAGTGCAACTCTCATGGAATCGGCACCATCGGCGGAGAGCGCGACTCCGATGATCGAATCATTGGTTACCGTCTCCGCGATAGAGATCGTGCCCGAAGTCGGGGCACCCGTTTCAAACCAGTTGGTATTGTTTCCGGCATCGGTGGAATTCTCCGGATTGATCGCCGAACCGGAAAGACTGACCCCATCGCGGACATTCACGTACCCTACCGACCAGGCTGTCGGATCAATCGTCCACTGCACTCCTGCGACCGAGCCCTTCAGGCTCAGCAGTGCCGCGGAAACGCCCGCCAGGCTGAGCGTTCCAGCAACCGATTGTGTCTGCCCGGATTCGAATATCAGAGTATCCGCGGTGGCTGTTGTTTTGGTCAAATGATGAAACGGGGTCGATCCGGCAATGCTCTGATCCGATCCGGTCAGCGTCACCGTATTGTTGTCGTGGACATACGACCCGAAATTTTTCCAGTCCCCCCCGACCGTCACATCCCACCCTTCCGCATCGAATTTGCCTCCGGTGTCGATTACAAAGTTGTTCGTGACAACCAGTGGTGATCGCAGCAGAACAGACTGGGGCTCACTGATAAAGATATTGTAAAAATCATGAAGGTCATCAACCCCGCCGGGCTCAAGGATTCTGTTGCTGGAGGTATTCTCGTTGAGCCTCAGTGTACCGTAGTTGTGATCGAATTCACCTCCAGGAAGCGCTTCGAATTTGTTTTCGACCCGGAACAAACGAGTACTGTCAGGCGCAATAAATCTCCCGCCTTCCAGAATGACAAACTTGGCATCGACATTCACCCCGGAGACATCGACGATCCCCGCCTGATTCACCAGAGCATCCAGGTCATTGGTGTAGTCAGTAGTGAACCGTAGTGTGCCCGCCCCCGTATGAACAACCCGGTCCCAGGCGATCGACCCCTTTACCGTGACAAGCTGAGTACCCGCACCATTGAACACCGTCTCGTGCCCAACCCCTCGGCTGTATATACCCGCACTGTCCAGTGTGAAATCCCCCCCGACCGTCAGAATCGAGGTATTGCCGTCCAACTCCCCACTTTCTACAATAAGGTCATAATTTACATATACATTACCGGAAAGACTGACGACTCCGGTATATCCGGCAGACAGATGAATACTCGAGAGCGTATCCGCGATATCCCACGAGCAATTGGCCAAACTGGTTGTATCGAAAACGGCGGTGTCCCCCGTTCCGGGTATCCCCTGTGGGGTCCAGCTGGTCGAAACCGCCGCATTGCCTCCTGATCCTGCACTCCAGGTATAGGAGATACCTCCGGCAGATGCCGTCTGGTAGTAGACCGAATCCGAACTCCACGGGGAGAGATTCCCTGCCCGGTCTTTGTACTGGACAAACACTACTTTGAGTCCATCGCTACCGTCGTTGACATCAATGGTGTCTTCAGCGGCATACCCACCCCAGAAGGCCGTGGACGTATCAGCCGCCAGCCCCATTCTCATCGAGTCGGCATCGGTTGCCAGGAACCCAACGGCCACCAGTGAATCACTGGTGGTATCCGTTGCCGCGGTGATAGATCCCGAACTCGGAGCGGTGGTATCGTAGTATACCGTATCCCAGACCCAGTCACTTGTATTACCCATCGCGTCGATGAACTGCGCATACCCCACCACTGCGCCTTCGGAGGATGACGAAATATCGAGGTTGGACGAAGGAGAGAATGGTTCCCAGAATGCCAAAGACGTATCCAACTCGAGTGCCAGGCGCATCGAGTCCGCTCCCGCCGCATTGAGGGTAATCGGCGGGAACGAGGAATTGGTGTAATCGGTTTCGAAAGTCGCGCTGACAGAAACTGGTGCCATATTGTCCAGCGTGAGGTCGCTGGATGACCTGCTCAGGGTATCGGAAAGAAGCCTACTGTCCTGGGCAATGAGCCGAACATTGTACCCTGAGATCTCGATTGTACCCAGGGTCGCGGTCATGTCCCACAGAATGAGCCGGTCAAAGACCGAGTCCTTCGCATACACCGGACCGTTATCTCCACTCAGGTCACTGGATGCAATGCTATTCCACACGGAACCATCGTAATACTCAACCGAAACAGTCACACTCTCCTGCTCGGCATCGTAGAGTTCATAGTAGATTTCCACAATCCCCGACCCATCCTTTACCTGAGCGACATCGGAATCAAGTGTCGGCGAAGATTCTCTTCCGGATAGCCTTGGCGGGCTGACCGAAACCGTGAACACCACGTGCTCTTTGTTCTCCGGGTCGCCGGTAATCAATTCCGTTGACGTATTGCCCTGGTAGTCCCTGTCCGAGGCAATCTCGAGATAATACGTACGATCTTCATAGAGCCCGGAAACCATGTAGAAAGAATCGGTCGTGGAGTCGATTAATGTCGGCCAGGTTCCTCCGGTTGAATCATACACCAGGATATAGTACCGGTTCGCTCCCGAAACAGGCGTCCAACTGAATGTCGTATCCAGGACTTCGATCGTATCAGAATGAGCCGGATACTGACCAACGGGTGAACCGATATTGACACTGAACACCGCCTGGGCTGCATTGGATACGTTGGCAGTGGTTACGTGTGATGCGCCGAAACTTTCGAAGTCAAGATCGGTAGCAAGTTCCCAGTAATAGGTCCGATTGTCACCCACGGTAACCGAATAGAATGTATCCACTGTGGAATCAGCAACGGTCAGTCCGCTCCCTCCCGTGGAATCATACACAAGTACGTAGTATTTCGAGGCATACGAGACCGGATTCCAGGAAAAAACGGTGTCGGCCAGGCCAAGCGTGTCCAGATCCGGCGGAAAGGCGACAGTTGGCTCGGGAATGTCCACTTCCACCAGCACCCGATCGACGTTACCTGAATCCGTGGTCAAAATTTTATTGGTACCGAAACCGGAGAAGTCAAGATCCGATGCAACCTCAATTAAATACCGGCGGTCATCGTAGAGACCCTGAATGCGGTAACTTGTCTGGGTTGTTGTATCGGTAAGAAGCGGCCACGACTGAAAGGTCGAGTCGTACACCAGAACGTAGTACTCCGATGCCCCCGATGCAGCCGTCCAGGCAATTGTCGTATCCGCACTTCGTACAGTATCGCTGACACTCGGACTCGACAACTGCGGACGGGGAACTGCCAGACGAAAGGGGACGTGCGATTTGTTTTCGCTGTCGCTGGTCAGAATTTCCATCGATCCGAATCCCAGAAAATCCAAATCCGTAGCCAATTCGATATAGTAATCGTGATCATCGGGAAGCCCCGCGATGCCATAGCTAAGGCTGGTTGTCGAATCGGTAATCCTGGCGATATAGTCAGTCGAGTCGTAAACCAGAAGGTAGTACTTTGTCACTCCCGTAGTGGCGCCTTCGACCTCTGACCAGGTGATCGTGGTATCGTAGGATGCTATCGTGTCAGAGCTGGAAGGATAG
>JBEPYC010000212.1:0-7324 GCA_041641555.1 Chitinivibrionales bacterium
GCCATCGGACACCCCGATATCAGGATACGCGCTGCACCCTTGTCTTTGACCCCTTCACTGGCTCCAATGCGAGCTTCGATTTCATCGCACACCTTGGTCACCGAATCGGTGAACCGCACGGGGTCATCGTAAAAGAACACCTGGTTGATAAGGAGGCTGTCAAGCCCGGATATGGGAGCGGGGTCTGCTGCCCGCAGACGAGCGAGGCGCTGTACGGCCTGTCTCTTTTTGTTGACCGTACCGATTGCCTTCCGAAGCCTTTCCGGGGTAATGGTGGTACCGCTCATCTCCTCGAGTTGTTCTTTCAGCTTCATGTATTCGGAACGAAGCAACGCCCTGCCTTCGACGCTTTTTGTCTGGGGCATGTCCATAGCATAGAAATTCGGGATAATACGGCTAAAAACTTCGAATGCCTTCTTTTTGCCGTCGCAGGTGTTCTCGCCAATCACCATATCACACGCTTCGAGGTACGGGCAGACCTGTCCGAGCTTGAAGCCGAAGGTCGATTTGATAAGTGCACAGGTGTTGCGGGGCAGAAGCTTTTCTACTTCATCGGTAGCGAAATCCGCCCCGGCACACAGGCCCACCATGATTCCATTCACCGCAAGCACCAGTTCTTCAGGAACGAATGTGCAATACGTTCCGATCACTTTTCGTCCCTCATTTTTGGCATCCATAAGCTCTTTAATCCGAAGACCGTGGACTTCGGACATCACAAAATCGAAATAACCCATTGTTTCCGGGCGATTCTTCTGAGACATGAAAAGATCGCCGTACGCCTTGGACAAAACCTCCAGCAATGCATCGTGAGCTTCAAGATTGAGCCCCAGATCTTTCCACATGGGACGATAGTCAACAGTCGATTCGGACATCCCGACCACCTTTCGGCTGAGAATTGAGTAAAAACAACGGGCTATAGTCTATCGATTCAACAGCAATCGGATAGTCGGTTGAGAAGAAGGCACGTATAGAAAGGCAGAGAAAGGGCGTACCCGGAAACGGGCGGAAGGTGGGATGTGTCATGTGTCGATTTCCTTGCAGACATGGATGCAACCAGACCGGTCCTATCCTGTATGCGTTACTTTCAGGTAACTCCCTGGGTTGGTGGTATATCATTAACGCTACCTGTATAAAATATATTCGCAGCCGGCTACCTGCTCAATCAGAAAGAAAAGCCTTCGTCAGATGCAGGACAGGCCTGAAAGGCGTACAGCTACCCAGAATCCATAAAACTGTATGCATCTACTCGAAGTGCATACCTTATACACGCAGGATACACAAAAGACCACAAAGATAGTCTCTAATGCGTTACCTTTGTGCACAGAAACTGTGTACATTGATCTCGATCCACGACGGGGGAAACTATGAGAAACAACAAGGTCCGATGCAGAAAAGGTGGTCTCGCTGCACTTTTCATTCTCCTTTTAGGCATTCAGGCAGCACACGCAGTCAGTGGGTACGCTATCACTGCAGCCAAACGGCAGAGATTCTTGGATAAAGAAGCGGTCCCCGAGCAGGCGATGTCATCGGTAGGACGGGGCTGCGCAACGACACACCCGGGGAAAATAATCCGGATTACCATTGAAAACAATCAGCTTGTCAGCACTGACACCATCTACAAAGAGACATTTGCCCGGTATCCAACCTTCAATCTAGATGGTACCAGGATAGCTTTTTTTCGCTATTCAGCCTACATTGGCTCCGATGGAAACCTGGTCAACGGCGACGGGCCCCGGTATTTGTCGATCATGAATGTCGATGGAAGCAATGTTAAGGATATTGTGGAAGTAAGCTCAAGCGATGATTATGGAGCACTTGAATGGCCCGTGAACGACGGTGGCAACTGGCTTTATTACCGCAATCAAGGAACCCAGGAGATCTGGAAAGTAAATACCGAAGACCCCTCAACCAACCAATTGGTATGGGCGTACGGCTCGTCCAGAAAATGGGAACTCTCTGCCGACGGCACAAAGGCAATCATTCAGGGTGCATCTGCAGGACAGGGAAGTTATCCGCATGGATACGGAAATGTGCCCCATCTTTTTCCCCCGACCACGCAACCCCATTTGGATAACATTACGGGCGAAAAACCAGGCGGATGCAACGGAGCGATTTCACCCAGCGGCGACTTCATTGCTCGCTTTTCCGGCGGAGCCCACGTAAAGCTTTTTTTCCACCGGTACTCAGCGCCGAACCACATCCCATGGGAAGAGATGCGGTCCAGTGAATTCTGGCCTACCTGGCAAGGATCGAACTGGAACAGCACGGTAGATATCGAAGGTAAGCAGGATTGGCCCCGGTGGTCCTGTAATTCCGACAAGTGGATTGCCAGCTCAATTACTGCCAGCAAAGAACATGGCGGAGTAATCGGCGGTTCCAATACTGGCGGGAATCAATGCCTTGTCAACTGGGTCGACAAGATTGCAATCAAAACGACCTACAACAAAGTCGGGGATCAATATACACAGGATAAAAAGTATGAGACCCGCTACTGGGCTACAGCCGGTGATTTTTATGTGAAGGGAGTGCCGTCGGGGTGTTACGAAGATTCCAGTGGAAACTTTATCAATGCTCTTACGAGGGAAACCGTCGAGCCCAGTGAAGTGGTGCGCGGTCAGAGCGTGTCTCAATCCCGTGATCCTCATCAGGCATGGGCGGAAGCAGGAGCGGTGGTGTTTGGAAGCCACGCCCGTCGGTCGGTTCGGATTTTCGACCTTCATGGTGCGGTTGTGTTCTCAGGTGTTACGGAAGGACACCGGATAGACGTTCCGAGCATTAAGCGTGGCCAAATGCTTGTTGTCTCGGTCACGGCTCCCGGACTGGCACCTCAGGCACAAAAACTCGTGGTTCGATAAGACGGTTTCAACTCCTCACCCCCCACCCCGGCTATTTGCATCCTTCGGGATTCGTCAACCAAAGGTCGGGACGGGGGATTCCACCAATCTGAACCGTACAGGGCGTGCGCAAGGTCATAATTGCCCCCCTTTCCTCCGCCTGCTCCAGCAGGTTTTCGCATTTGGTCCCCTGGATCCCCTCTGCCTTTCAATCAGAGAAAGGCGTATGCTCGTCGCATAGTCTCCAATCATCACTCGTTTCATATTAGAAGCCTCCCTTACTCAAATACTCCCCTAAGCCCATCATACGAACAGCCATTCGAGCACGAAGAAAACAATAATTGAGAAAGTCCCATTGATACAATTGCGATCCATGCCGCCGACGGCCTTACATTTTTGTACTCCCTCAGCCCTGGTTTTCGGGGACTATCTTATTCTAAAGCCCCTCAGAGGCATCTGTGGCTGCTGGCATGACATTTGACTGTATGAGCAGTACCATCAATCATCTTCACCGTGAGTAATCACAGCAAAGGAGTCCCACATGGATACTGCCTCATCTATGCGAAATACCTGGGAGAAAATTCTGGAATATGCCTCGAGTCCGGTGCACGGGACCATGTCGCGCCAGTTGCGCACGGGAGTGTCGCTGCAGATAGACCGGGATCAGGTCTACAGCCAGGCACAGATGTTTATCGGAGAAACGTTTGTTCGTCTCACGATGAAACAAGACAATGGAACCGCCTTGAATGCCTACTACGATCTGGCAAAAATCAAAAGCATCACCACGATCAGTGCCATGAAATAATGTATCGTCCCCGTCCCTTCATTCAAAGCGGACATCTCGACACCGCTGTTTACCCGGAGAGCAAGAAACATGAACGACTGGCATCAGTACCTGACCGAAGGAAAACAATACCTGTCCGCGGCGACAGGCAAGGGTGACAGACCGCCAAAACTGACAGCATCTATCCGGTACAATCTCTTTGCTTTGGCTTTGGAGAAGGCGGCTATGGCGCTGGTTGACATGCATGGTGATATGCCCGACAACCACACGTTTACCGATCTGCTCGAAGCCATAGGGCGGCATGTCGAAATCCCCTCTGAGCTGCGCCAGGAGATCCTCGATCTCGAGCAAGTCCAGACGATCTGCTCCGTCTATGACGGCTATCATCGGGAGGAACCCACCGAGGAGATCGTCGGCCGCCTTGCCGACGCAACAAGGCAGTGTATCGGTATGGCCGAGACTAAGGCCGCGCAAAATATCGGCTGAAAGGAGTTTCGGTATGCAAACAAAATCATTCCGCCCGCTCTACCTGGTAGAGAAACTATCCAAAGGCATTGGAATCGATATCGTCTACGCATTCGAAGACCTGGTGTTTTTCGAGCACTCCGAACTGCTCGTTCAATTCGATGACTCCCGGGAGGAGCGTCTCAAGGTATACTTCCACGCCCAAGGAACGGATCGTGACCGACTGTCGGATCTGGTCACCTCGGCTGCCCAGTCGCAGGATATCGATGTTGCATTGGCCGGATCCTTTACGCTGAAGCAAAAGGAAGGTACCGAAGAGGTGGAGGTGGTATTCAGCTAATTCAAAGCGCTTTCACTGGAAGAATCTCCGCCCAACCAACAGATGAGGTAGCGCACACCAATCAGAAGCGGCACGGGAAAACGCCTAGTGCCGGTTCTTTCGACTGAGCTGAATAAGCGCCAAAATCGCTCCAGCAAAAGCTCCAAGGACACCGCCCGTCCCCGCCCCCACGAATAGAGCCACCCCGGCTCCAGAAGCGGCAAACTGGCCAAGTCCACCAATGGATAAGACACCGGCACCCATCGCCCACCCGAGATACCCGAACAACGCTGCTCCTGGTACAAACCCGATGAGCGCCGCATATACCAGGCTGTTTTCGTAAATAATGCCCCAGGGTTGCTCATTGACCAACCGGGTTTTCGCAGACTGGCTATTGTCCTTGCTCATTATCTCCTCCTACGCTAATTGCGGTCATAGACGAGGGCCGTAGATGTCCGTGCACACGTCTCTGGACTTCCCAGGAGAGCACGCTGGTATCTCCGATAATCCAGGCATGATTGATAATGGTTTGAGTGGGAGCCGTTGGATATGGTTTGACCATCTTCAGGTACGAAGCCACTTCGGGGGGGACCCGTTGTTTTTCCACCACCAGAATCGGTCCGTGCTTACCCATGTGGCCCAGAAGCGCCGAGGGGATTGCCCCGAGGACATTCTCGACGGAGACGAAAATATAGTTATGCCCTGCCTGGGCCAGTCCCCAGTCAAAACTGCGGGAATTCCATCCCCACCACCATCCAAAATCCCTCCCGAAATCCTTATAGCCGGCATTGACCGTGTTGGAGGCAAAAGCATTTGGCCCCGCGACCCTCCGTACCAATCCGTACCGGGCAAGTTCCTTCACGATGCTGTCCGAGACCACATCTGAATTCCCGGTTACATACATGTACGTCCCTTCCGTGCCATACCTTCGATCAAGTATTAGCCGGGTTGCGTAGGGAATAGAATCCCGGTAGACCCATGCAAAGCCTTTTCCCATGTGTGCATTCCAGCCCATCGCCCCTATTCCGTGCATTATCCCCCGCGGATGATCCATCGCCGATATGACCACTTCATCCGGATGGTCGGCTTTGATCGCTGCCTGCCACCGGTCCAGAAGCTCGGCAAGATACACCGGGTCGTTGGTCGCAAAATGCCGAATTTTGTACCGCAGTTCCGAAGAAATCGTTTCGATAACGGCACGGTCAACTTTGCCGACCACGTACACTTGTACGTCACCATCCTGGGTAACGCCATCGGGCTTGATCCGTTTCATCTCTCTCTGAGTTGGTTCCCCGATACGACCGGTGGTATCGAGGTACAGAAGCGGGGCATTGATCGGCATGTGGGTAATCCGGTGCATGGCTGTGAAGGCAAGCGCGGGATTCTGGTGGGTCAGGATAATCGCTCCAGCCGAGTTTTCTTCGCGCGTGGCGGCGTATACCGCCTGAGTGATCGCGATTGCCTGCATTTCAGGAGAAGTGCCGGGCAATCTGGTCGTATAGGAGGTTGCAAACATACGCTCCTGATAGATGGCTTCGGGAAGTGAAGGCCCTTTGGTGTTTCCGCACCCGACAAGAATTAATGCAAAGAGAGAGAGAGCCGTGTATGCTTTCATTTTTACATACCTCCGCTTTTCAGGCCAGTGCGTACCAGAGGGTAATTCAATGGCCAGGCGACGAGAAATCCGATAAGTGATGCCAGCCATTGGCTTCCCATAAAGAGTATCTCGTCTTCATGCGGCATCATCGGTAAGCGCGACATCTGCATCCACCACGAAGTCGTCATCATTCCCAAACTTACCGCCGTCATACTAATCGTGGTAATCAGCAATGTCTTGCCAAGCATTTTACCTTTCCCCATGTTGGGCATCATTGTGGCATGCATGGGAAACTGAGCGAGCGGCCAGGCCAGGAGTATCGCTCCAGCCCACATCGTGAACATCATAATCACCATTCCAGAGCCAAACAGGAATGTCCATCCGCGAACCGCCCATTCACCGAAAAAAAGCGGCATGCCGAAGTATGCAAACAAGAAATCGATCGCTATCATGATCGGCGCCCCGAACCCGAAACCCATGGCGGTTGCCGAGGCTGCCAGGATTGAACCAGGGCGGAAGAACATGTGCATGGCACCGCTTTTCATGGCAACGCGTCGATATGCCGCAAAGTACAGAAGCAATCCGAGTACCGGAGTCAATGCCGCAGTACCCGTCCAGCCAAGGCGCATTCCGACCGGTACTTGGGGCAGAAAAACCAGCCCATGAATCAGAACAAACACCCCGCATGCCAGCCCCAGAACAATAAAAACGATCGCGAGCCCCTCCAAGGGTCCCAGGGCAGTTGGCCCCTTGCTTGGATAGGGCCCCTTTTCGAGTGCAAAATCCATCCGAGCTTGCGATGCATACGAGGTAAGATTGCCCACAATCCAGAGATGCCGAAATGGCCCTTCGGCGGGCGTCACAAACCAGTCCGCGCGTTGCTTCCAGAGGTAGGCGTCGGTCTGCGATGGTACCGATCCGTCATCGGCGGTAAACAGGAAGGCAGCGAGATTTGACTTTGCAAGCGGCAGTGCCGAAATCGCCAGCCGAACCTCCGAGGGCGTCGCGAGAGCGTACTCGAAGTATCCGTCCCGACGCACGTAGGTACGTCCCCACCCGAATCCCGTAGCTGGATCTCGATACTCCGCAACGGCGATCGCGTGGGCGGCGTAGGTTTTTCCCGCAACTCGTGTCACTGGAAGTCTTTCGCCAAGAAACTTAACAACGCTGTCAGGTATGACCTGTGAAGGGGCGAGGATATAGACCGGCAGCTTCCTTCTCCAGACCGATTCGACCACGGACTGGATGCCTTCCACCTGCTTCCCCTTTGATGGAATGAATTCAACTGGACATCCAGCGTATGCCGCCCAGAACAGTCCGGGAAG
>JBEPYC010000213.1:0-7313 GCA_041641555.1 Chitinivibrionales bacterium
AGACGGTTTCCGCCACCTTCACGGAGACCTCCACAACCGATAACACTGCTCCCTCGGTTCCCACAAACCTGTCGGCCACCAATATTGCATCGTCGGGTTTTTATCTTACCTGGGATGCATCCACTGACACCGAATCGGGTGTGAAGGAATACAAAATATTCCTCAACGGCTCTTTGAGTGTTACCGTTCCCGTAACATCCGCACCTGTTACCGGACTCACCGCATCGACACAGTACAGCGTAACAGTCGTCGCAATCGACAACGCAGGGAACGAATCACCTGCCTCCGAAGTGCTGTCGGTAACCACTCTGGATGAGGTTTCGACTGAAGGAAACCTATTCCTGAAAGCCAGCGAAGGCACACTCAGTAACCAAATGCAGGCTGTCGCGGCTCCCGGAGCACTGGCAGGGGAAGCCATTTCTGGTACGATCGGCAACGCTTCTGCGCCAAATTCCACGGACTCCAAAGCCGAGTACACGGTAACGTTGGACTCAGAAGGCACCTGGTATGCCTGGGGACGGTTTAATTTCTATGCGGGAGGATACAATTCTTTCTGGATACAGGTCGATGATAATCTGCCCCTCAGGTTCGGTAATACAAGAGTTTTCGATACATGGCTGTGGGATGGTACCAGTAAAGGCGAGGGTATTGATCTCGGGAACTTGTCGGCCGGCACGCATACGATAACCATTTACGCTCGAGAGGCGCATGAACAATGCCTGATGGACATCATCTGCCTGACGCAGAACGCATCCTACGTGCCTACGGATAGCGATGTCCCTGCTCCCGATAAGCCGACGGCGGTTTTTCAACGGGCACCACGCGAACCCATTCCACTGACTTCTTCGGCGGTTCGTCTGGGCAGCAAACGCAGCGGTTCTTTAGAAATCGACTTGCGCTTCACCGGCAGTTACCAGCTGGAGATGTTTAGCCAGTCGGGACGGCTCGTTGCCCACAGATCCGGCTCCGCGCCGATCACTACATCGCTGCATCCCTCCCGGACGACCAGTGCAGTGTACATAGTTCGGGTCAGAAACCAGGACAAGATGATCGTGAAAACGGTACCGATTCGGCGATAAGTTTTACTGCAGTAGTAATCGGAACAAGGGCGAGCCGATCACGGCTCGCCTTTTTTCACTTTTCCAGATACGGCCCGAAAAACGACTCGACATCATCCCACCAGTCCCCAACGATTGAAAGGGTGACAGCGGTAGCGAAACAGTCGAGTTTTACCAGAGAATTGATATGAGGGTCGCGGGGTTGCACACTGTAGATACGTTTGGCAAAGGCCTGGTTTACCGTCCGGATATTCCCATAGATCTCGACAAGCTTTTTGAGGCTCCAGTCGGGTTTTCTTCCGTGATGCTTGACGAAATATTGCGCGAGGAGATACATGGAGACCGCGCGATAGGTCGTTTCTTCGGTTGTGGCAAAAGGAAGATGCGTTGCGGCCATCGGACGGAGTTTTGCCAAAACCGGGCATCCTGCTGTCACCATTATCAATCCGACCAACGACGACAGTCCTTCTTCGAACGCGTTTTCCTTATAATACTCACGCTCAGGAGTAACCACCGTCACGTCGGCAGGTCCCGCCAGAGGCGCATCGCGATACGTTTGAATCAGCTCTGCAATTCGCGCGGCTACCGGACAGTCTCGCGCCTGCTCGGTACTCAGGGGACAATTGGGACACTGATGGTGTTCCAGATGTGCCCAGCCCGGGTGTTCAACCTCCGGAGTTGAAACCATAGCAAGGCTGGTAGGCTCCATCTCGATGGCATATTCCCAGATGCGGTTTTTGTCGAAACGAAAACGATAGGTCACCGCACGATTCATGTTCGTTCACTCCCCTATTGAATGGTTTCGGGAAGAACCTCATCTCCGCAGAAAATCCTCCGAGGAGTTTCGAAAAACAGACGACGGGCGATTGCCACGGCTTCGTCCCTGGTGTAGAAGCCCTGCTCTACTTTGTCGCCCAATACTCTTGAAAGCACACGCCGTACCATCATTGCACGAGCCCATGTCCATTCTACGTTCCAGCCATCACTGAAAAAACCGACCAGCCGGCTTGCGGGACACATTTCAAGCCGTCGATGCCATCCATGGTACATTGCGGATGGGTAGAAAGAATGCCACCAGAAATTACTGAGCGAGAAGTTCTTGTACCCGGTACAGAGGGTGCACAGGACGGGTTCGTCGAGTTCGTACCCATTCAGTACGTTGAAATGGATCTCAGGATACTCGTTTAGCAAATACGGAATGGTCGAAGAAAACTGTGGCAGCGCACGGGCCGTCATATTGCCTTTCCCGAGCCCCAGCCGCTGAGTACCGTATACCAGTTGAAAAGTAGGTGCTTTCTGGAGCGCCACATTGCACATGCATCGAACCAACGCGGCCTCGAACAAGCCCTTGTCTTCGGTACTGATGTTCTTACCTGACCGGGCATCCCGTATGATCTGATCGATATACGAGCGGTCCACCGGCGTGAAATCGGCAATCGAACCCATCCATGCAACCATGGCCGATTTGTCGCTCCAATCGTACTTATCGTAGTAGGCATTGACCGCTTTCTGAAGATCATCGTAGCTGGCAATCTCGACGCCGGTTGCCCCGGCGGCTCCCTGAAGCTGATCGCCCACGAGCTTATGTTCAATGACGTGGTTTATGAGAGTAGCTTCCACGGTGAAACGAATGCCCCCGTCCCACTGACCATTTTCCAGCGGAGGAACGTCCACCTGGCTGGAGAAAACACGCACGATATTGCATCGCCGCATCACTTCTTTGGGCCATTCTGGTTCGGCGGTTTTTTTGTCGAAAATCTCTTCAAGACGGGGAAGCGAATCGATCGTCACCGGTTCATCGAAATCGTACAGCTCGCGCAGGATCCCTTCCAGCATCTGTGCGAAACCGGTGTTCACCATGCCCGGCCACGCCTCGGCGAATCTGCGATACAATTCTTTGCGGTCCGGTCCCGGTTTGCCCTTGCCCGGCCACAGCATTTCCTCGGGAACTCCGGCGCTCCGCAAAGGGTACATAACCATATGATATAAAAGGATTTTATCGATAGATGGTGGTGTCAGCTGCCCCCGATTCAGGTGGCTATGTACATCGATAATGGGAATCTGTGCTATCTCCTGATACAACTCTTCTCGATCCATACAACAGTTATCCTTTCGCCTTAACAGGAACGTTCTCTCCGTTTTTTCTCCGGAAGACAAAATACTAGTGGTTTTCACCGAACACTATATCCCGCAATTTTCGACGAGTAATGAAGCTCTGATTGTTCATTTTACAGGCGCATCGACAAGCTCCCTCATTTGCCCTCACCATAGCCCCCACAACCGTGCATGCGGCGGAACTCTCCATGGCCGGAGGAACCCCGCACTCAGTACGCCTTCGAACAGCGACGGAAGGAACTTGAACCTTACCCTGTCTCTGAAGAAGGAAGGTTTTATTTTAGGAGGTATGAATGAACTAGCACAAAGACTCTCGTCGGTTCAGGAGCGAATAGAACGAGCATGTAATAGAGCAGGACGCAGCCCCGGGAGCGTTCGCCTGGTTGCCGTAACCAAAATGCACCCACCGGAAACACTTCAGCAGTTAATCGATCTGGGTGTAGAGGATATCGGCGAGAACAAGGTGCAGGAGATCGAAGCAAAGGTGCCCAGGCTCAGCGGGGACTACGCAATGCACCTTATCGGTCATTTGCAGACTAACAAGATCGGCAAGGTTTTGCCTCTGGTGAAGTGGATTCAGTCCATAGACAGCCTCAGGCTTATTGAAGCGATCGACAAAAGAAAAGAACGCGCATCGGGGCCCATCCAGGCTCTCATTGAAGTCAATGCCACCTCTGAAAAGTCCAAAACCGGCGCCGCTCCGTCGGATGTCCGGGCGTTGTGCGAGCGAATTGCACAGAGCCCGATCCTAAAGCTTCGGGGGTTAATGACCCTCGGCCCATTGGGTGGTGACGAGGTTCAAGTGCGTGCTGCCTTCGGTATGCTTCAGAAACTCTCCCTTTCCATAACCGATCTTTGTAGAGAGCCGGAACTCTCCATGGGGATGAGTAGTGACTTCGAGTGGGCTATCGAGGAAGGCGCTACTATCGTTCGGGTCGGCACAACCCTTGTAGGACAACGAGACTATTCATGATCAACATTCTTTTGTTTATTCTTCGCCTGTATGAGCTGGTCCTTCTGGGTCGGATCATAACTTCCTGGATTCATCTGGATCCTGCAAACCCGATTGTTGACTGGCTTCATCGGCTCACCGAACCCGTGCTTGGCCCGGTCCGGCGGCTTTTGCCTATACGGGCTATGGGAATCGATTTTTCGCCTATCATTGTATTTGTTTTGCTGTCTCTTATCCGAAGACTTTTAATGCAGCAGGTAGTTTTTTAGGACGATGAATCCGAGCGGGTTTTCGGTGATCCTGAAACCTGGGGTTGTGCAGGTCAGGTCCTTGCGCCATACACGTGGCTGGGTTGGGACACCCTCCCCCGGCAGGGCCTGTAGAGTTCCACATGGGTTCAAGACCATAAACAGAGTTACCTCTCTTGCGGTCCGGTGCAATGATCACATAGATCCAGGTGAACCAGCGTTTCTTTCCTCTGAGGATAAAACGTTCGGTGCACTTGAGGAAGACGAGGATTTTTCATGCGAATCACTCCGCTCGACATTAGAAAACAGCCATTCCGAAAGACCCTTATGGGATTTGATCCTGATGAGGTAAACAGTTTTCTGGAAATGGTAGCCGGCGAATTCGAAAGCCTGATCAGACAAAACAATGATCTCGCGACCGAGCTGAAAGTGATCAACGGCAAACTCGAAGACTATGTCAAGATCGAAAAGACACTCAACCAGACGCTTCTTACCGCCCAAAAGGCCACGGATGAAGCTCGGGTGAATGCTCAAAAGGAAGCCGAGCTCATCATTAAAGATGCCCAGATTCGCGCGCAGACATTTGAAGACGACGCCCGCAGACGGGTGAACAAGCTCGAAGGAGAATTGATTTCGCTTCGGAATCAACGCGACAGTTTTCTTTCGCGTTTCCACGCAGTGCTCAAAGCACAAATGGATTTACTCGAAACAATTGGTGGAGACCTTCAGGAGCCGAAAAGAGAAAAGAAGGATGGTTCGAGCGACACTTCCGAAGAGACCATGGAGGAAATCCCCCCTCAGCCTGATTTTTCATCGGGAGATACCGATGAGGTCGTGATCTGAGCACCGAGTGCAGGTTCGATGTCCGCTTGAAACCCGGGGCAAAGCAGGAACGGATCGGGGTTGGCTCCGAAGGACTTCTGGACATCGCGGTGAGTGCACCGCCGGTCCAAGGAAAAGCCAATGCTGCATTAGTGAAAGTGCTCTCCAGGAGGCTTCGCGTTCCGAAATCGAGAATAGAAATTCTCAAGGGACATACTTCGAGGAACAAAGTCGTCTCCATTCAGGGTATCGATAGAACCAGGGCGATCGAAATCTTACAAAATTCATAACGCCATTTTTCGTTCCACGAAAGGACTTCGGTCATGCAACGCACTTTTGATCTTATTGAGGACGCGCGACGGTACCTCGATGAGAAGACAGACAGTAGGCCCGAGTACGGAGTTATTCTCGGAACCGGTTTGGGACGGCTCGCCGGATCGATCGAGGTTGCCAAAGAATTCAGCTACGGAGATATTCCTCACTTTCCTGAATCGACGGTCGAATCCCATGCGGGAAAACTTCTCTTCGGAACGCTTTCGGGGAAAAACGTCGTAGCCATGCAGGGACGTTTTCATTACTACGAGGGCTATTCGATGCAGCAGATCGTGTTTCCCGTGCGTGTCATGAAAGCTCTTGGCATTCATACCCTGATCGTTTCCAATGCCTGCGGAGGTATCAATCCCCTGTTTCCCGCCGGAACCGTCATGTGCATCACCGATCACATTAACCTTCTCGGGGATAATCCACTTATTGGACCGAACGATAACCGCATCGGACCGCGCTATCCAGACATGTCGGAGCCGTATACTGAATCGTTGATCTCTCTTGCCCGTCAGGTTGCACTGGAGCATAAGATTCCGCTTGAGCAGGGCGTGTACGCTTCGATGAGCGGCCCTTCCCTGGAAACCAGAGCCGAATATCGCATGCTGAAAGTTCTTGGTGCCGATGTAATCGGCATGAGCACCGTTCCCGAGGTAATTGCAGCTGTTCATTGTGGGCTCAAGGTGCTGGGGCTATCGGTTGTCACCGATTCGTGCCTGCCCGATGCGCTGGAGCCGGTAGATATCGACAAAATCATCGCAACCGCAAACCAGGCCGAGCCGAAGCTTGTAAAGATCATCGAGAAGGTGCTGGAGAGACTGTAATAGTCAAAGGCCGCCCTGATCTGCTGCCCAGCCTCCGGTGCTCCTAAGATGTCCGGGGGAGTAGTGGGTACAGGTCGGGTTCCGAGCCATCCCTGATTCCCGGCTCGTTTTTTTTGGCCGATATTTCCCGTTGGAGAACACTTTTGACGTCATCGCATCATTCAGGTCCCGATGTAAGCGCAATAATGGCGCTGTACAACCCTTCGGAATACCTCCAGAAAGCAATTCAATCGATTCTTAATCAGAGCTATCCGGTGAAAGAGATAATCCTGGTAAACGATGGCGGGCGGGAAGATTCTATTCGCTCCATGCTGCCTGCAAACAGGAAAATTCGGTACTATTCAAAAGAAAACGGAGGCGTTGCTTCGGCACGCAATTTCGCCATCGGTCAGGCCACCGGAGATTTTATCGCAATGCTCGACCAGGACGACTACTGGCATGAGAACAAGCTTGAGAAGCAATTACATTCATACAGCGACATCCCTTGTCTGATTGCTTCACCTGTAGAGATCATTGGTGCCAACCCCAGGCGCGTATTTTCCAAGAACAGACGAGCCCGACTCCATTATCGTCGAGCCCTCCGTACGCTTGATCAACGCAAAGCTCTTCTCAGGGGAAACTTTGTGTATTCCTCTTCGCCGCTGATCCATCGCAGTGTATTTGAGGAAATCGGCGCGTTCTCACTTCAAGCAGATCCCCACGATGACTGGGAGTTTTATTTACGGGCAGTGTTCGCCGGCATTCCCTTGATCCTGTGCGAAGACAGACCGTTGTCCACGTGGCGCATGCACGGTGCAAACGAGTCGGGTGATCTCATGAAAATGCTCCGCACCAAGTGCCGTGTCCTGCGACAGTATGTGCATGAAAATGATCGTGACCTTCGGAGAATCGCCCGGAGAGAGTACGCGAGCGAGGCAGCGAAAAGGGCTAACCGCCTTTTATTCAAGAGAGGCAAGCTGTCCCACTTCTCTCG
>JBEPYC010000214.1:0-1006 GCA_041641555.1 Chitinivibrionales bacterium
GGGGGACGGCCGCGGTATTTCGTGCAGGGTAGAGGCCCGAAGCGAATACCGACTGAAAGGATGCCCGGAGGAGAACCGGTGCTCGCCCGGGCCGATCGGGTGTGGCACGCGGGCGCCCGTGTGTTTTTGCCGCAATCGGTGATTGTCTGTCGCTTCCATTTATAGTGTATTTTCGATCACCTGGGCATCGCTCTCAATTCCCAGCCTCCTTTCTTCGAAGTATTGTTCTGTCTGCTTAATGCGAAGTGCTGAATCCGGTAGCATCTGCTCATGAAAATTTCGTTCGTATATCCCCGATTCGAGAAGTTTCTGTGGAATAATCCTGAACTCGACCGTGGGCTGGTCGATTATTTCCTTGGCGATTTCACCACGCCCCCCTCTCTGGGTATCCCCATAATGGCATCCTGGACACCACCGGAGCACGAGGTGGAGCTTATCGATGACAATAGTGGAGATCCAATCGATTACGATGCGCCCAGAGATCTGGTTGCGATCAACTGTTTCACTCCTCAAGCAACCCGGGCCTTTGAGATAGCCGACAGGTTCCGGGCGCGGGGTACCAAGGTGATTATGGGAGGCCTTTTCCCTTCGCTTATGCCCGATGAGTGCTTGAAACACGCCGATGCGGTGAATGTTGGCGAGGTGGAGCCCACATGGGAACGGATTCTCGATGATGCCTGCAGGGGTGCGCTCCAAAAGGTTTACAAGGGCGGGTGTCGTTTCGATTTGAGCAAGATGCGCATTCCGAAACGGGAGGTTTTTTACACCAAGAAGAATTACGACTGGGACGAAGACCTGGTGCAGGTTACGCGCGGCTGTTCCTATTCCTGCTCGATGTGTGCGATTCCCGCCCACATGGGACATCGGATTCGGTTTCGCCCGATCGAGCAGGTGGTCCGGGAGATCGAGACGCTCCGCTACGAGAATGTTTATCTCGCCGACGACACACTGTTTTTCCCGCAGCGGAGAATGAACGAGTATGCCCGCGAACTGTTCAAAGCCCTTG
>JBEPYC010000214.1:1016-7258 GCA_041641555.1 Chitinivibrionales bacterium
CCTTGCACCGCTTGGAAAGAAATACTTCGTCAGCTCATCCCTGGCTCTGAATATCGATTCGGAATTTCTGGATCTTGCGGCACGTGCGGGAGTGCGCAATTTCTACTGCACAATGAATGTCGACCCCATTTCGGTTCGAGCTTTGCAGGGAGAGAAGAAGGAGCGAAAGATGCTCCGCGACCTGGTCTCCATGCTTCGCGATCGCGATATACGGTTTTTCGGGTCATGCGCACTTGGTCGCGACTGGGACGATACCACCATCGCCGAACGGATACTGGATCTCTACCACGAGTCGGACATTCACACCGCTGAGTTTTTCATTTTCACTCCCTATCCGGGGTCGGTTCTCTGGGATCGACTGGACCGGCAGGGAAGAGTATTCGACAAGACGTGGTCCCACTACAACGGAGCGCATGTTGTCGCGACTCCGCTGAACATGTCGGCAGAAGAGCTTTACAAGCAGTTTGTCGATGTATGGAACGGTTTTTTCCGGGCTCAGAATCATACGCATGCGGCAGCACTGGAACCGGCTACCTACAAGGCAGGCATACAGACTGTCGGGAAGCCGCTTCAACGGAAAGCGGTCGGGGGCCAGGCAGCGATTACCGGAATCGGCGTTTTGAGTCCGATCGGCAATTCTCCCGAAGAAATGCTCGATTCGTTGCGGAACTCCCGCCACGGGATCGCACCAATCACCCGGTTTGACAGTTCACATTTCAGAACAAATCTCGGAGCCGAGATCAAGCGGTTTTCACCAGGGGAATTTCTTTCGGAGAAAGAACTGGATGAGTATGAGGACCCGTACCTTCAGTATGCCATAGCCGCAGCCCGCAAAGCGATCGATCACTCGGGAATATCATGGGAGCAGGGCATTGTCCGAAGAGATATCGCTCTCGTACTGGGTACCTGTAACGGTGGGTTGTTGTCGGCCGAAGCCGAGTATGCGTGGAAACACGGGCAAAGGAACCGCCCATTTGACGAAAAAATGAATACGACCGCCCAGTATTACGGTCTTGGTAAAGCGATGGCACGAGCGCTTGGAGTCGGCGGAGAGACCTGGCTTGTAGCGACCGCCTGCTCTTCGACGACCGGTGCATTGGGAATAGCACAGATGCTGATCGCGCAAGGATTGTACTCGACCGTGCTCGTGGGGGGAGTCGATGCTCTCTGTCTGGCGAATATGGCGGGTTTTGATGCCCTCAAAGCGACATCGACCGGCCGGACGGCGCCGTTTTCTGTACCGGCTGGATTGAATATCGGTGAAGGCGCGTGTTTCTGGGTACTCGAAGACCTCGAGAAAGCGCTTTTGCGCCATGCGCAGTGCTATGGGAAAATTGCGGGACATGCGACGACCTGTGATGCCTATCATCCGACCGCACCGGATCCTCGTGGTGATGGCGTCTACCGGACCCTTCGGGATACTATCGCCGACTCAGGATTGCCGCTCGATGCTGTCGGGTGTGTCAATGCTCACGGGACCGGTACGGAAGCAAATGACAAAGCCGAAAGCAGAGGCATTCAGAAGTTTACCGGGGAGCACGGCATACCGGTGGTTTCCACGAAGTCGTTTTTCGGTCATTGCATGGGAGTTACCGGTCTACTCGAAGCAACCTGTAATCTTCTGGCGATGAACGCCGGGTTCATTCCGCCCACCTTGAATTACTCTGATCCGCGACCGGGCTGTACACTCGACTACGTTCCCAATACACCGCGCAAGCAGGATTACGAAGCCTTTCTTTCGGCAAATTATGCATTCGGCGGTAACAACGCGGGAGTTGCAATTACCAGGCGTGACCGGGATCTGCAGCCAAAAAACGTGAAGCTACACCGGGTGGCGATCACCGGAACGGGAACGGTGACCTCGTTGGGAATCGGAACATCCCGTCTGATCGAGGGACTTCGCAGAGGAGAAAACGGTATCGGCTCGGTGGAACGGTTGGGGCTTTCTGGGATGAACTCTACCAGAGCGGGGCTCGTGCCGGAGTTCGGGGCCCGGCAGGTGGACCGGAGGCTTGATCTCGGGTCGTTGAATCCAATCAGCCGTTTTGCGGTAGCGGCATCGCATTTTTCTTTCGAGGAAGCGAAGCTGAGGGTGCGAAGCCGAAACGCCGAAGGAATCGGGATTGCAATGGGAGTCTGCAATGGGCCGGATGAAATGGTGCACATGGACAGCGTATTCTCCACCGAAAACCATGCGGCTCACATTGGGAGTTTCTCGAATATCACGGCTAATTCTACCGCCGGGTGGGTGGCGAATCGTCTTATGCTCAAAGGACCGAACACCTCGCTGGCACCGGGGCATCATGCAGGATTACAGGCCCTGGCCTATGGGTTCGAGATGATTCGCAATGGAAAAGCTACCGCAATGGTAAGCGCGGCTGCCGATGAAGTCTACGCGCAGACCTACTACAACTATAACCTGATCGGGTATCTCTATCAGGACGAAAAGGAAGAGTCGTACCGGCTTCATCTGGACGAACTGAAAAGGAAAGTTCTTGGGGAAGGAGCGGGGAGTCTCTTGTTGGAGCCCCTGGAATCGGCGCGGCAGCGCGGGGTGCCGATACTTGGCGAAATGGTGTCATACGGGATGAGCATGGATGCGGCGAAATACAGTGAGCAGTCTCTGGACCCCGAAGGACTTCGGTATGCAATCGAACTCGCCCTGCAACGAGCAGGCATGACTCCCGATCAGATTGACCTTGTGGTGTGGGCTCCGCAGGGCAATGCCCAGGACAAGAAAGTACTCGATGCACTCAAGGCGCTTCGAGGAACAGCCACCGCTGTTCCTCTTGTCACCACCACGTTTCATACCGGTTATCTGGAATCGGCATCCATTCTCGTTTCGCTGGCCGCGGCCTTGGAGGCACTCAGAGATCAGCAGGGGCTCTGGCAACAGACAACCGGCATTGCAGAGCTGGATTCGATCCCGTTACCATCGAATCCCGGACGCGTTCTGGTAGCCGGGTCCTCGGATATCGGCTATAATTTCGCCGCGGTACTCCAACGGGGGACTGAGCACCAATGAGACGTCGCGTGGTACTGACCGGAATGGGTGTCGTGTGCAGCGCAGGGTCTTCGCTGAAAGAATTCGGGGAAAAAATTAGAAACGGGATTTCGTGCTTTTCGAAACTGGACGACCCGCGTCTCAAGGCTCTTACGGCGACCCTCGTTGGCCGAGCCGATCGAATCGATTCGCCGGGAGTTCCTCCAGAACTGAAGAGCCATGACCGCGTGGTTCATCTGGCCTGGCAGGCAGCCGCCGAATGTCTATCGATGGCCGGGGTGGACCCCACTGAAGATGCGAAGGAAACGGGCCTTGTTTTCGCCACCTGTTCCGGGCCGATGTTGTCTATCGAGAAGCACTACGAGAAGATTGCGCGAGGCGATGAGAGCATTACTCCCGAACAACTTCTGGAGAAGCGATACTACGCACCGGCACTCTTCCTTGCCGGGCATTTTGGCATTCGGGGAATTACCACCACGGTGGTTACCGCCTGCTCGGCATCGGCCGGTGCTCTGGGTATTGGTGCCGATCTGATTCGTTCGGGGATGGCGGAGGTCATTCTGGCAGGCGGCGCAGACACCCTTGCTCCTTCGACGATCGCAGGATTCGACCGATTGAAAGCGACGTCGCCGTCGCACTGCGCACCTTTTTCGTATCCTTCGGGCCTGGTACTCGGCGAAGGTGCTGGTTTTTTTATGCTGGAATCGGAACACCATGCCCGAGGGCGGGGCGCCGAAGTGTTCGGGGAGATCCTCGGGTTCGGCTTGAGCAACGACGCCTATCATCCCACCGCCCCCGAACCGTCGGGGAGAGGTCAGGCATACGCGATGAACCGGGCACTGAAGGATGCCGGGATGAATCCTGAACGTGTGTGCTATGTAAACGCTCACGGGACCGGCACCGATGCCAATGACCGCACGGAAACCCGGGCTCTCCGGCGAGTATTTGCAGGGCGATCCGAAAACATCCCGGTGAGTTCGACCAAATCCATGATCGGTCACTGCCTGGGAGCTGCCGGTGCACTCGAAGCGATCGCATCGGTGGAGTGTGCTCGAAACGGTGTTCTCCCGCCCACTGCCAATTTCGTTACCAACCGTGAGGGGTGTAACCTGGATTGTGTTTCAGAGACGGGACGTTCCTGGCCGGTCGGGCCCATGATGAGTAACAACTTTGCCTTCGGGGGCAATAATGCCAGTCTGATTATCGCTCCGTGTAAATCGCATGAAGAGGCACCTCCCGATCGGGAGTACACCGGGAGTATCGTTCTGTCCGGCTTTGGCGCTTTGACCGCCGCGGGTGTGGGACACGATGCACTCCTGGAGGCATACCGTGATCATCGTTGCAGTGTCGAAGATATCCCGCACGACGGAGATACGTTCACCAGGGTGAGCCGCGTACCGGAGATCCGCCCCGGGGACATTGGCCGGCGGTTGGATGTCCGGGGAATGGACCGTTCGAGTGTGCTGGCCTTGCTCTCCACCAGATTTTCGATTACTCATGCGGGATTACCGATGCGAACCGCCGTTACCAGAGATCTTGGGTTGTATCTCAGTCTGTCCACCGGGCCGTCGTCGGGCGAATCCCGGCACCTATTATCCCTGTTTGAGCGTGATTTCGATCTCGATAATGTACGAGCGTTCCCATATGTCGTACAGAATTCCATATCGGGCAATGTGTGTCGGAACCTGGGTATAGCCGGGCACAATTCGACACTGTGTTCCGGGCCGGGCGCCGGTCTGACGGGGCTTGGGTTATCGTTTCTGGCGCTGCGCAACGGGCACTCATCGGCCATGGTAAATGGGGCTGTCGATGAGCTTTCCGAGAGGATACTCAGGGACAGCAGAAATGCAGGGCGGGGTTTTCGAGTGCCGGGAGAAGCCGCGGCCGCAGTACTGCTGGAAACTTCGGATCATTTGAAAGAGCGAGGTGGAGCGCCGAAGGGAACCATTCGTTCAGTCGCTTTCGGCACACCTTGCCGGGAGGACGCTGAAGAGAGGCTTCAGGCGGTCGTGCAGGATGCACTGGATAAGGCTGAGGTTCAGGTCGAAGAAATTGGGCTGGTGTGTGTCGATGGTTCTGCTGGGCACAGGTGTCCGATACTCCGGGACATTCTGGATAACCGGGATACAATCGTGATCGATTGCGAGCCGTATATCGGCTATGCCGAGGCAAGTGCCTCGTTGCTTAACTTGATTGTAGCGTTGCACTACCCGGCACCTGCGCACAACCGTCGGTTCATCCTCTGCGTCTCGTATGCGTCACCAGGGACAACATGTGCAATGGTTTTCCAGCGATGAGTACGGTTCTTCTCATAAATGCAAATCGGAGCGGGAACCCGCATGCCGTGTTTCCACTGGGGCTTGCCTATCTCCATTCAGCTCTGGAGCAAGCCGGTCATCGGGTGCACACGTATGACCCGTGCTCCTCGGAAATCGATCTGGAACAGGCGGTTACGAAACGGAGGCATGATATTATCGGAGTGTCTATCCGGAATATCGATGACTGTCATTTTGAAAACACGCGGTTTCTGGTCGAACAAGATATTGCGCTGGTCCGAAGGGTGAGAGCTTTGTCAGATGCGACCGTTGTACTGGGCGGAAGCGGTTTTTCGATGTTCCCCGAGCGTGTGCTGAAAGAGAGCGGAGCACCATTTGGTATTGTCGGAGAGGGAGAGAGAAGCTTTCCAGAATTGATCGAGCGGCTGCTCGCGGGCAAACCGGTCGACGCTGTTCCTGGGCTTGTCTACCTGTCCGGCGAGGAGATGCGAATCAACGCTAACCCCGGTCATCCATTCCCTTCGCTTGTTCCGTTTCGGGATCGACAGCTTACCGAGTATTACCTTCGTGAATCCTCGATGCTGAATCTTCAAACGCAGCGGGGATGCAACTTCAGGTGTTGCTATTGTTCGTATCCGGTTCTGGAAGGGCGTAGCTTTCGCCGAAGAGATCCCGGCGATGTCGTCGGGGAGCTGCGGGAGATGCATCGTCTGGGAGGGCGCTACTTCTTTATTGTCGATTCGGTTTTCAATACCTCGAGTGAGCACGTGGCGGGAATATGTGAAGCGATCATCCGAAGTAATGTACGACTCGAATGGGGATGTTTTCTGCGTCCCAAAGGTCTTACCGCGGAATTGGTCAATCTTATGAAACGGGCCGGTCTCAAGCATGTCGAATTTGGTACCGACTCACTCTCCGATCGAGTGCTTGCGGCCTACGGGAAAGGATTCACTTTTCAGGAT
>JBEPYC010000215.1:0-7244 GCA_041641555.1 Chitinivibrionales bacterium
TTCTCAAGAAAGTCCTTGAGCTTCCAGAGTGCATCACTCAATTCATCCTCCCGCGGAAGGAACACAATGCGAAAATGATCCGGGTCAGGCCAGTTGAATCCACGGCCATGCACCAGCAGAATGTGCTTTTCGCGAAGAAAATCGAGGACAAACTGTTCATCGTTGGTGATGTTGTACTTTTTTACATCTATTTTAGGAAAAGCATAAAAAGTAGCTTTGGGTTTAACGAAAGAAACACCTTCGATTTCGCTCAATATCCTCACGCATGCATCGCGCTGCTCGCGAAGACGTCCACCGGGGGCGGTCAGATCAAGTATACTCTGATATCCACCGAGGGCAGTTTGTATGACTGCCTGGGCGGGAACATTGCTGCACAAGCGCATCGATGCAAGCATGGTAAGCCCTTCGACGTAGTCCCGGGCGACCTTTTTATTTCCGCTTACGACCATCCAGCCCGCGCGGAATCCAGCGACGCGGTAGTTTTTGGATAGCCCGTTAAACGTCACAAAGAGCAGATCATCGGCAAGCGATGCTGCCGATACGTGCTCCTGATCGTCATAGATGATTTTGTCGTAAATCTCATCGGAAAAGACAATCAATCCATGGTCGCGGGCAAGCTCGAGCATGCCTTGTACGGTTTCTTCCGGGTACAAGGCCCCTGTAGGATTGTTTGGATTGATAATGACAATGCCCCTGGTCTTGGGCGTGATCTTCTTACGAATATCATCGAGATCGGGAAGCCATTCGTTTTTTTCGTCGCAGATATAGTGCACCGGAGTTCCGCTGGATAGCCTTACTGCAGCGGTCCAGAGTGGGTAGTCCGGAGAAGGTATCAGGATTTCATCACCCCTGTTGAGCAATGCCTGCATAGCCATTACGATTACTTCGCTGGCACCGTTCCCGGTGAAGATGTCTTCGATCTCCACACCCTTGATGCTTTTTTGCTGGCAGTACTGCATGATGGCTTTTCGTGCAGAGAAAAGTCCCTTGGAATCGCAATACCCCTGAGAAAGATCGAGATTCATCTTCATGTCGTGAATGATCTCATCGGGTGCCAAAAGGCCGAAAGGCGCCGGGTTGCCGGTATTGAGCTTGAGTACGCGATAACCCTCTTCCTCGAGCCTGCAGGCTTCATCGAGAACCGGACCTCGGATATCGTAGAGGATGTGTTCGAGCTTATGAGATTTCTTGATCCTATCCATCGGAGTATTCTTTTCTCTGGTTGGTTGGTAACTCACCGGGTTAATGCACCAGACAGCGCATCAATGAGGAGAAAAATAGCATATTCTGCGTTCGGTTCGCGACAAACTGAAAGACCTCACTGAATTGTTTTTTTTGGAATAGTTTCCATGATTAAAGTTTTCGGCACGAATCGTAGGCTAATGAACTATTTTGGGTACCGGAACCAATGCACCGGCGAAGGAATACAGGCTTGAGAGGCAGGTGCAGCACGAACGCGAGTAAGAATGCATACGCTCTCTCATCGTCAGAGTAATAATATGGGTATTGGTTCGTATTGAATTGAGTGTGGTCTTTGAAAATACGGGGGTGTACTGGTTTTCGACGGGTAGTTGGAAGCAGAAGTAGCATGCCGAGGACGATCGGTTGGCCTCGTTAATCATCCGGTCAACTTTTAAGTGCGGAAGATTATTCTTACGCAATGGCTGCCTAATTAAAGGTGGCAAGTCTCCCGTGTGGACGCGTCCGCTGTGCGGGAGACCAAAATCAGGGCGCTGGCCGGATCGAGTGTGTCGGCGATCCGGTGAGATTTAGACACTGGTACTTACGGATGCCCGTCTATCGGCATCTGTAGGACGAGACTTAAAGGTAGACTAAGCATGTAGCGACTTGTGTGGACTGCTATTCGGACAGGGGTTCGATTCCCCTCACCTCCACCATCTGTGGCTGGCAAAGCGAACCACAGATGGTGGCCTCCGTAGTTTGAGAGAGGGAGGCACGGCGTATTTTCTACCCATGACCACTACCGACCCCGTTTTCAGAACACTTGTAAAACCCGATTCTGCGCCCAAAAAAATCAGTCTCGGAGAGAGCATTCTCAGCTTGGGATCCTGCTTTGCTGAGAACATTTCTGCGCAACTCGAGTCCTGCCGCTTCCCGGTATGCTCTTCGCCCTCAGGCACATTGTACAACCCGCTTTCGATCGCCTCCAATCTTGAGCGAATTATCGACGGCACCGGGTACAACGCTTCCGACCTGTTTGAATCCGATGGACGGTGGAAAAGCTTCAGTCATCATTCCTCCTTCAATGCTTCTTCTCCGGATCTGGCACTTGCCACGATGAACAGAGCATTCACAGATGCCGTCACTGCACTGTCAGCAGCCGGAACAGTAATCATTACTTTGGGAACAGCATGGGTGTATTATTTGAAAAGTACAGGGGTTGTCGTTGCCAATTGTCATCGCTTGCCGCATAATTGGTTCGAGCGAAAAATGCTCACGGAAACCCCGGTCGTGGAGCGATGGACCTCTGTTATCCGTGTTCTTCTTGAGCGGTTTCCTTCCCTGAACATTATTTTGACCGTAAGCCCCATCCGGCATCTTCGTGATAATCCCCATGAAAATCAGGTCAGCAAAGGAAGACTGTTGTCGGCCGTGTATGAACTGGAGAAACAGTTCGAGTCGGTATACTATTTCCCCTCCTACGAAATCATGATGGATGACCTACGGGATTATCGGTTCTATGAGGCAAATATGACCCACCCCACCGCAGTAGCTGTCGATTACATCTGGGACCGTTTCAGGGAAGCATGCTTCGACGATGAAGCCAGAAGATTCGTTGAGAAATACAGGAGCATCCAGCAGGCGCGGAACCACCGCATTCAGGCTGGCGCCGGTGAATCCACCCAGAGATTCGCCCGGCATATGCTCAGGAAAACCGATGCTGTCCAGAGAGAATTTCCCGCGGTTAACCTCCATCCGGATACCGATTATTTCGCTTCTCTGTTAAGCTAACTCCCGGGAGAATTTTTCTTTCCCGGTGAAATGCCGACATAATTCAGAACAGATGGAGTGACGAAAATGGCGACAAGATAGCTGGCGGTGATCCCGAGAAAGCCGGTTGCTCCGAGCGTTCGGAGAACCGGATGTTGCGCAAAGAGCAAAACCCCCAGCCCTGCAAGGGTAGTGAGTGCAGCGATAGTTATGCTTGCCGCGGGTGCCGCGAACGATTTGGTTCCAGCATTTTCAGCGATGCCGAGATGAATGATCACAACGGCATAATCGATCCCAAGGCCGAAAACAAATGCAAGTACCATGAGAGAAACCAGATTAAGCGGAATGCCAAGGACCGTCATTCCTCCAAGTGTCAATCCGGTCGACAGGGCTACTGATATCAGTGCCGCGGCAATGTAAGCGGCTTTCCGCAGCATGATGGCAAGAACCAATGCAACGACCAGAGGTATCAGTACGGAAGTTGTCCGAAAGCCATCGCGGATAATCTGGACCAGCCGTAAACCAAGTGTGGATTCGTTTACTGCAAGAACGTCGTGCTTCCGGGCACTTCGATCGATCCTGTCCCACGATGACCGCTGGATCACCGGAACCGACCCGTACCATCCGTTACCGGATTCGCGAAGAACTGTCCCAAGAAGGGTTTCCCGAAACCCGTTCGGAAGGTCATCGTAAGTAATCTTTGGATCGACCGGAGAGCTCAGCGAGTCAGCATAGCCGGCAAACGGGGCGGCAGATACCCGAAAGTGCCGGCATACGCTGTCGATGACAGCATTTAGAATCTGAAGCTTTTCGGAATCCCATATCAATTGCCATCGTTGCAGATTTTCTTCCTGAACCTGTCGTGATGGAAAAACCGCCGTGAACATGCCTCCTGCTGATACGTGTTTTCCTGAAACCAGGGTGTCCAAAAGTGGGGCGAGTCGAAACTCCATGGCCTCCAGAACACCCTGCAATGTCGAGTCGTGCACGGCAAGGTAGGTGCCCGAGGCAACCGCTTCCCACTGCTGCGAGATGATTTGTTCATCCTTTCGGGCTTCGGTTGACATTCCATTAAGACTATCCGGATCGCCGTCGAATGTTATAGAGGGAACCCGGGTCCAGAGCAGAATGCTCAGAATGCCGACAACTGCGGCCACAAAGAGAGACACCTGCGTTTTGTAGAGCCTTCTGAAAACGCTTTCGAGGTTTACCAGAGGCTTCCGAGAGGTGTGGTGCGGACGAAAAAACAATGGAAGGATCTCTACTGACAAAAACGCAACGACCATCAGCCCAAGCGCAGTCATGAGCCCAAGCTGGCTGAGTCCGGGCATTCCGCCGAAAGCGAGTGCTGCAAATGCGCCTGATGTCGTGAGTGCACTTGCCCAGATTGGCCGGCGAAGAATTCGCTGGGGAGAATCGATCCCCGGTTTGCTGTCGATAAAATGGAAGAAATGTATAGCGTAATCGACTGTGATTCCGAGCAGAGCTGCCGAGAAACCAAGCATGATGATCGAGGGCTTATGGAAAAGAGAAAAAAGAGCGAGGCTATAGAGAATGCCCAGTACGGTCGGAAAGAATACCAAGACACCGTAGCGCCGCTTTCGATATATGAGCGTGCACAGTGCCACGATGAATGCGAACACAAACGGGGCGGTCCGGTGAACATCCCGTTTGATCATACGCTCGTTGTCAAGCGAGGCTCGTGCGGCTGCAATCCAGTGAAGCTTGTACCCGCTGGCTCTGGCTCTATCGGCTGCTTTCTGCATGGTCCGCGTGATACGTTGTGCGGTGGGAGATTCCATCGAGGGCTGTTTAGATTCGGCTAACAGCAGGATGCGCGAGCGTGAGGCATTAGTGATGAAACCGTCCTGGATGTACATTTCGTCATCGGGCCTGAATGCTGAGAGCTTTTGGAGTATGCGCCAGCGGAACCCAAACGGATCCGATTGCAGTGAGGCCGCATCCATTGCCTTATCCGAAAAAACAAAGAGTCCCTTCAGCGATTCACTGAATCGGGTCGCAAGCGTATCTCTGAAAAGACGATTCGACAGCCACACCGAGTCTTTGGGGGTGAACAGCACAGGCCAGGAGGTAATGAGAAAATCCTGAAGTAGCTTGTAGTCGTGGAGGTCCATGCCGGTTCGCATGTTGAAGAGGCCACTGTTCTGAAGCGTATCTGCAATACTGGCAGCAACGGCACTTATTTCGGTGTGGGTATCGGCATTGATTGCCGACAGATCGATCACTAACTGATCGGTTGCATCGAATGCATCGAGAAATGCGTAGTGATCTGCAAGAGCCTTGTTTTCTACGGGAAGAATAGCGGTCAGCGAAGAGGTGAACGGGTCCGAGAGCAAGCGGAAAACAGAAAGGATCGCCCCAAGTACCAGAAAAATGCTGACTGCTCGAAGATGCCTGACCAGGAAGTTATCCGACTGCACGACACTCCCTTTGCGGTCATGTGCCGCGAATACGGTTTAGCTTGCTGAAGAAGATGATAGAGACAATATAGGCGGCTACTGCCGCGAGAGGGGCAAGGATGCAGCTCCCGACAACCCATTCCAATCCGTAATTCAAAAAAGTGGAGCCTGCTGCGTTTTCAGGAATACTCAAAAGACCCGGAGGTAAAACGGCTCTCCCCACAGCAATGCCCGCGGCAATCAGAAACGGAAGGAACGGGGCCGAAGAAACAGAAACACCGAGCATGGCAAGGGGACGATTGAGCTTGAAAACAAAACTGAGTCCCAGCACGGTGAGGACTTGAAAACCGTGGATCGGGAAAATTGCAAAGAAAACACCTGCAGCAACCGATGTGGCAGCTTGTCTCGGAGTCGTGTTCGCCCGCAACTCCCTCTTGGCAAATGTGATCAGCTTCTCTTTCCCACTGGATCCGGGAATTCCCACGGTGTGCCATGGTGTAAAAATGCGCATCAGGGAAAATTTCGAATTGACCACGCTTATTCGCAAAAAATCAATTGCCGGTCTGAAATGAGACACCCGTTGCTGAGCTGGATGGTAGAAGAGTCTAATTGGCAGTTCGCGAACTTGTATCCCTGCCCAGGTAGCCCGTACGAGGACTTCTATTTCGTACTCGTACCGAGAGCCTCTACAGGGCAGGGCCATTGTCCAAGACAGAGGATACGCACGGAACCCACATTGAGTGTCTTGGATCTTCTTGCCGGTGTGAAAACGGTACCAGAAAGCACCAAAATCCTTCCCGAACCTTGATTTCCCCGGTTGAGGAGTGTCGCCCACGGGTATCGAACGGTTCCCGATCCAGAGCGTCTCAGGAGACGCGTGGATTTTTTCCACAAATGAGGGAATGTCTTCGGAAAAATGCTGTCCATCGGCGTCCATCGTGATAACGTGTGAGTACCCAAGCTCCAGAGCCTTTTTGAATCCCGCTCGGAGCGCCACGCCCTTGCCGAAATTACGCTCGTGGTGTATTGCGGCTGTTACATTCTTCTCCCGTAAAACCCGCCCGGTCTCATCAGTTGAGCCGTCATCGACGACGATCACATCAGAGATGTGCCCCCGGACCTGATCTATCACGGTCCCAAGGGTTTTCCCGTGATTGTACGATGGAATTACGACGGCGATATGTACCGAGGGGCTTTTTTCGAGCATGGTCAAACTTCAAAGAATGTCTGATTGCGAGTGTCGACTCAGAGAGTGGTTTCGGCGTCGCAATGCTCGACGCCGAAAACTGAACGGTGATTTCTCCGACAGATGTACGTTCACGCCCCGATTCGATTGTCAACAATTCGTGACTTCTTGCGGGTATCCCCCCGAAGAGCCTGAATGGTTTTTTCGTTCGATATCAGAACAGGAATACTAACCCGAGCCTGAGAGCGCATCCGCTCGGTGACTGCATGAACCATCGCTGCCGGAGCTGCCACGTGGACTGCTACCTGATCGGCCTGTGACTTGTCTCCCTCGAGCACGAGAATGTAATCGGAAATTTCATCGAATTCGTCCAGTGCGTTCATGATCGTCAGCGGGTAGACCGATGTACCACGGACTTTGATCATTTGTGATTTGCGCGAGAGGATCGGACCGATTCTGGCCGCACTCCGGCCACACGAGCAGGGCTCACTCATTTTGAAGGTGATATCACCGGTCCGGTACCGAAGCAACGGCATGGCTTCCACACCCAGAGGCGTGGCAACCAACTCGCCATGCGTACCATCTGGCACCGGGTTTCCGTCTTCATCGACAACTTCGGTATATACCAGCTCGGGATGAGCGTGTCCGCCGCAGTGAGCGGTACATTCGCAGTACGCGACAGAGAG
>JBEPYC010000216.1:0-7196 GCA_041641555.1 Chitinivibrionales bacterium
CCAGTGTTCCATCATGTTCCAGGGGCTCATACCCGTTCCTCCACCGGCACCATCGATGGTGAGAAGGTCCAGCTTGGCATCGGAGGCACATTTGATTGAGAGTGCCAGAGCTTCCATGCCGTATGCACCGGTCTTGAGCGAAATGCGCTTGAACCCGAGTTTGCGGAGGTCTGCGATTTCCTTCATGAATCCTTCGTAGAGGCCTGAAGCCGAGTCGATATCGGTCCCACCCAGGCGACTATGGCGAGCAAACGAGGTGATTGCATGGGCCTTGAACGCCGTCTCGACGGTGGTGTCATAGGGATCGGGATCTACTACGTAGCCACGGTCCTTGAGGAATCGGGCATATTCGATATCGGTAACCTGGATTTCTCCGCCGATATCCTTTGCGCCCTGTCCCCATTTGAGTTCGAGAATGACCTTGTCGCCATACTTATCCAAAATGTACTGCGCCACACCGTTGCGGGTATCCTCGACGTTCATCTGGACGATAATAGCGCCGTACCCGTCGTAGTAGCGAAGAAAGGTGTCGATTCGTCGTTCGAGTTCGGGGGCCGAGGTGATCTGGCCCTTCTCAAGCTTGGACTTTTTGTCCACACCCACCACATTTTCTCCGATAACGATCGGAAACCCACAGAGCGCTGCACCGATGGCAAATGAATCCCAGTATTTAGCGGCGATAAAGGTTGACCCGAGGGCACCGGTCATAATGGGGAGACGGCACTTGGTCGTGATTTCATTTCCAAACGAGGTCTGAATGTCTACATTGGGGAAAATGCAGTCATCAGGATCGTTGCTGAGACCCGAAGGTACACCGTGAGACCCGTATGCGTAACCGTTGACCCGCAAGGCGTGATACCCGGCACCTTCGCCGACAATGTTTCCGGTACCCGATGTGGATTCGCCAAACTGTCGCGGGTAGAGAATTTTGCGGCCAAGAAGCGAAGACATCCAGGTTTCACATTTTCCCTTACAGTTAGAAACGCAGAGTGTACAAAGGCCGGATTCCGCTGCATTCCCGCGATTGACGGTTCCGAGCGCGTCATTGTTCTTACGCCATTGGATCATACAACCTCCTGAAATTTGGTTGGGATATTGGTAAATTGTTGCCGAACTTGTGAGATGAAATTTGCCGGACTCAATAAATATATGATAAGCAAAAGAGATAGCAAGCGGAACTTCGTTTGATAGCCGGGGTTTGTTGTGGGTACTGTTTTTGCCCCTGTTCAGGCAATAATGCCGCATTTTTGGGGTGCTATAGTTTGTTTTTCCTTTAGCATCGTACATATATTATCCTCAAGTTCAGGGAATCGATGTTAGATTGGCAGTAATTGTTGTATAATGGCAATATTGCCGAAAAGGAGGTCGCTTTGGGCAAAAAAGATCAAAAGTTCAAGGCAATTATGCGTGTTTTAAAGGAAGAACCCGGACCAGTCACGAGCAATCGAGTTTCGGATGTGCTCTCCGCGGCTGGCGAAGATATCAGTGAACGAACCGTACGTCTCTATCTTAAGCAGATGGACACCGAGGGGTACACCCGTGCCATGGGGCGCAAGGGGCGCATTCTTACCGACAGAGGACTCGATTACCTTCGGGTAGAACAGGTAGTACAAAGAGTCGGGTACCTTTCGGCAAAAATCGATCAGCGGACATATGCAATGACGTTCGACCTGGCCCGGCGTTCGGGGACGGTCGTTGTAAATACATCGATAGTCGATCCACGTGTTCTTGCCAGGTATATCGGAGAGATATGCAAGGTGTTTTCGTGCGGGTATGCCATGGGAACACGGGTAATGCTTGCCGGTCCTGGTGAAACAGTCGGAGACATCACCATTCCGCCGGGCAAGGTGGGATTCTGCACGGTTTGTTCGGTTACGCTCAATGGAGTGCTTCTGAAACACGGGGTTCCCATTGCATCCCGCTTTGGGGGGCTCCTTGAGCTTCGTGACACCAAAGCCCGACGTTTTGTGGAATTGATTCACTACGATGCGACCAGTATCGATCCGCTCGAGGTGTTTATCAGAAGTGGAATGACAAGTTACCGCCAGGCGATACGTGACGGAAGCGGGCGGATCGGGGCGAGTTTTCGAGACATGCCAGCCGACAGCAGGGAACTGGTAATGCATCTTGCCGAGCGCCTCAGAGATGTCGGACTGGGCGCATTCATGACCATTGGCCTTGCCGGAAGAACCGTACTGGACGTACCGGTGAGCGAAGGACGAGTCGGCGCGATCGTGATCGGCGGCCTCAATCCTATTGCCATTTTGGAAGAAGCCGAAATCCGAATAGCTTCACGCGCCATGTCGGGGCTCGTGGAATTCAATCGTCTCTACTCCTATGAGGAACTCCCGGAGAGACTGGAGAATATGTAAAACGCCTAATCTTCAGTCGGGTATTCTTCAGTCCACAGGTAAAGAGGGGAGAGGATCAGGGAGTAGCACTGGTGGGATAACTTCCGTTCGTAATGGGGATGTCGAAACCTGTAGCGACCTTGTCAGAATATCTGGTCGGTTGATTGGTGTATGTTCGGAGGTCGGGGAGTAGGTGATGGGAAAATTCTGGAAGCTTACTTCCATTCAGGAGAAATGTGCTCATGCGCTGGATACATGTTTCCACATTCTGGGGTTTACGCTTCCAGGATTGTCCTACTCGCGTCTTCGCGTACTCAGAATAAAGAGGTCTTTGATTTCCGTCTCGCTGCGAGAGCTGAGCCACCGTTTTTCGAATTCGGAATTCTGGAGTACCTGTGCGATAGCTGCCAGAGCCCGGAGGTGAAGGTTGCGTTTGTCTTTGGTGCCTATCAGGACAAAAACGGCCTTGATTGAGGGATGTTCTTCGGAAAAGCGTATTCCCTTTTTGGCTCGAATGAGAAAAACCTTGAAAAGCTCCGATCCATTTGCCACGATATGCGGCACCGCGGCAAATCCGCTGATTGCCGTGCTGCTCTCCGCCTCTCGTTCCTTGAGCAATCGCGAGAATTCGGAAGAAGAAAGGGCCGGAAGTGTCTCCGCGGCTTCGCCGGAAATCCGCTGGAGAAATTCTTCGAAGTCCAGATGATGATCGAGGTCGACAAAGTCGGCCGATTCAATCGCCTGGTCGAATTCATCCAGTACGATCCCTTCGCGATCAGTGATTATCAGTCGCAGTTCATCGGAAAGATGAGCAGTACCCAGGCGTTTGTTGGTGATGCGCTCTACCAGATGAAGAAATGCGGGTGCTGCTGGTACCGCTTTCCCGCGGCGAACAAAGAAAAGGACTACCCCTGCAAAGACGAATATCAGGCTGAGAAGTACCGGCTGAAGTCCCATGTCGGCGATAAGAAAGCTGAAAACAAATATGCCGAATATCTGAAGCCAGGGATATAGTGGCGCTTTGAATGTCGGAAGATAGTTGGAAACTTTGCTTTCGCGCATGACAATAACCGAAAGGTGCGCAAAAATGTTTGTCAGAAGAATTACTGTTGATGCCGCTTTGACAAGTATTTCGAGCTTCAGAAGAACCGAAATAGCAATCAGTCCTCCTGTGGCGATAACCGCGGTAGTGGGGGTTCCTTTTTGGGAAGATTTACTGAGCGAACGTGGGAGCATACCGTCACGCGACAGAGCAATGGGGTACCGCGAGGCGGTAAGAATGCCACCATTAGCTGTCGTGCCAAATGCCAGTATTGAAGCGATAACCACTGCAACGTAGAGGACGCGTCCTCCAGCAGTTGTGGCCGCCGCGGCAATCGGCGAAAGTGAATTGCTGAGAGTGTCCCCGGGAACGATTCCTACCACGACCATAATGACAAGGGAATAGAGTACTGTCACGGCCAGTGTGGACCCAATCAGACCGGCCGGAATGTTCTTTTTGGGATTGCGGATCTCGCCGGCAATACTGGCGGTGGTCAGGACCCCCCCGAAAGAAACGAACACAAAACCGGCGGTTGAAAAAACCGCATTGAATCCTTGAGCAAGGAATGGTTCATATCTGGCCAGAGAGATATTCTGAATGCCGGAAAACGTGAAAATTCCGAGAATAGCGAACATCGCTGCCACGAGTGCGATTTGAAAGGTGATCGCCTCTCGAACGCCTACCAGGTTCAAAATGGTGAACAGAACAGTCAGAACGAGAGCGGAAACGGTCAGGGGAATTCCGAATCCGAGGTAAATAAGCTCAGCAAGACCTATTATTGCAAACGCACTTTTCAGCGAGAGGGCAAGCCAGCTGAGAAGTCCGGAAACGGTCCCGAACAGGTGGCCAAATGTGCGGGAAACATAGAAATAGTCGCCGCCCCCTCGGGGCATGGCAGTAACCAGTTCCGACAGGCTGAATACCGTCGTCAAAGCGATACAGCCGGCAACAAAATAGGACAGGAAGACGACTGGGCCAGCCTGAGCAAAAGCTAACCCGGGAAGCACAAACAGCCCTGAGCTTATCATTGCTCCGGCGGAGATGCTGAAAATGCCAGGGAAACCGATCGTTTTCTTCATAGAGATGTTATCGTATGGCCGCGGATTTAGAAGTTCATTTGAAAATTCGCGACTGAATTGTTATTCGGAAAAAATGTTAGCAGAAGAATATATATGAAAAAAGCCTGCGCGAACGCAGGCTTGGTAAAAAAGGGCTCAGGTGGCGAACAAAACTGGTACTATTCTTCTTGGTCGTTTTCGCTCCGAAGTTCCTTGAGGTTGATTGACTCCGCTTCGGAGGTTCCCGGCAGTTTGATGGTAAAAATAGTGGAAAGATTAACCACATAGCCGGTGGCTGTCTGTAAACCATTCGCATATCGGTAGAGAGGGAACTCGAAACTCCCCGATACGCTCCCGGTACTTGCAATTTCATATTCGGCGCCTACCACCGCATTGAGTTTGCTCCCGCCGGTTCCGAGGCTTACCCTGCCGTCCTTTTTTACATCCTGAAGCGCGTATTCATACGTTGAGCCCAGAAGTGCCCGTACATTCCAAAAAGGGCCAGCAACAAAGGTAAGAGAGGAGGAATATGTGTCTCCAAGATCGACTTCATCGGGTGTAAGAAACCGCATCGTTCCATCACCGGAAAGAGCGAAACCAACTTTGCTCTGCGGCCAGTTCCAGTCAAAATAGCCCGAAAGCGAAACTGCCCAGGCGCCCGACCCGGCTTGCATTTCCCGTGGCAATCGGGCACCATCTTGCGTGTTCTCAACTGAGCCCCAGGGAATTGTGCCCTGAAGACCGAACGTAAGCTCTCCAGGACGTACAACACTGTACCGAAATGCTGTGTAGCGTAATGCAGCACTTCCATCGCCCAACCCGAAATTATTTCGATACACATGTGAGGATGGATTACCAATGGAGATGACTTTCTCAGACCACTTGAGATTTGCACCGAGTTCGGCTGAAAAATTCTTCGCGAATCCGTACCCGACCGAGAGAGCTGTAGTGTGATCACGGGAAACCGTATTTAGTGGGTCAGAAACCTTCCTGGTTCCTTCAATCTTTCCGTTCGAACCGGTCGTGACCCCGCTGATAGTGATTTTTGCCGTTCTGTTTGCTATGCCGCTTGAAGCCGCCCCGCGGGAGCTTCCAATGCCGCAGCAACTTGCGGCATCGGCGGAACCCCACAGAAGACCTCCAGTGAGCACCAGAAGGCTGCATGGTATGGTAAATTTCATTTTCTATCCTACTCCTTCTCCTTTTGAGATCCAGAACTTCTCTCAGGGCGGACACGGCTCAGAGGCAACCTTTCCCGAATCGAATCTGGAAGGGGCACCGCTTCGCTTTTGTGAGGCCCTGCAGCTTCGCTCGTCCACACTTGTTCAGGGCTCATTAGTGTGCCTTGCTCGGACGCCGAGCCTAGAACTCGCCGTAAACACTGATACTCTTTTCGGTTTCGCCGCCGCGTCCATCGGAAACAACAACAGTCACTTCTGAATCTCCTCCGCAGCAGGCCTCGCCATAATAGGTCAATTTGTTCCCCTTGGGAATCATCTCACCGTACACGTCATCGTACCATTCATAGGTCAGCTCATCGCCGTTCTCATCAACTGCAGTACAGATGATTTCGGTGCTGGTGCCCATCACGAACGTGTCGGGCTGCGCGACCAGTGCAGTTATAACCGGCGGTTTATTCACGCCAGAGCTTGAAGTACCGGTTGGCGGGGTTGCCTGCTGGTTCTGACAAGCTGTGACGAATGCTGCAATAATCAAAGGGGAGACGACAAGTGTAGCTTTTTTGAACGCAGACATGGTAATCCTCCTGTTTATGGATTTGTTGCACTTTTGTGGTAATTTTAACCGTTCAAATCTCTCGAGAGCCCTAATCTTAAGTGACTATCTTCTGTGGTTTTTAGTGGGTGCACCCTTTCAAATAGTGAAGTTCCCAGAAAATGCTACATTCATATGCTGCATGCGGTATGCCAAAACCCATAATATGCCGAAAGACCCATAAAAAGGCATTTTCTGCAGTTTTTTTTCATAACCGGTGAATTGTTGGACACATGTGTTGGCAAGAAACTCATGTTTTCGTCCGTATCGATCTGGTCATGAGTACGTGGGTTTCATGAGAGTTTGTGCTTTTAAGATGGCCTCAACCAGGTTTGGGGAATGGGTTTTGCGAGTGGCTTTTCAAGTGAATGAACCGAGGGATGTTGCGAGCCTATTCCAGGCAGAAAAGGTAGGAGATGATGTTTTTCAATAACTGGTACACACTCGTTCGAGTATTGATCATAGGCACCCTGGCGTACGCCGTGCTGGTGATTGCTTTACGAATTTCCGGAAAACGAACACTGGCACAGCTCAATGCGTTTGATTTTGTGGTCACGGTAGCCTTTGGATCCACCCTGGCATCGACAATCCTCTCCACGAACGTAGCCTTTCTCGATGGGGCGGTCGCGTTGATACTCCTGGTGAGTCTTCAGCTGGTTGTTGCATGGCTTTCGGTGCGCATTCCGCCGTTCAGTCGGATGGTCAAATCGGAGCCGCGGCTCCTGTACCATCAGGGAGAATTTCGTTGGGCAACTATGAGGCAGGAGCGGATAAAGAAGGAGGAGGTACTTCAGTCAGTACGAAGTCAGGGGATCAGCTCGATGAGCAATGTTGAGTCGATAGTACTCGAGACCAACGGAAACATGAGCGTAATAAGTACATCTGGCCAAACTGATCATTCGGTGCTGGAGAATGTAGTCGGGGATTAGAAAACACAGTGGTTGTTTCTCTTTGTCAAGATCGGAAGAGCGT
>JBEPYC010000217.1:0-7169 GCA_041641555.1 Chitinivibrionales bacterium
ACCTATTGCGCCGTTTCCCCTCGTGGTGTCTGCACCTGTCTTGCGACCAGCAATGACTTACAGCGATTTCAGAAACGGGGAATCATATTCCCTCCCGATAACAAAGATGTCGTTTTGTTTCCCCGGCAAATCGGGGGCCGATTCGCCGCGTTACATCGTCCAAGTGCCAGCCACTTTGCCGCACCTTCCATGTGGGTGGCGTTTTCTCATGATACGCTCAACTGGGGCGATCACCATTTCGTGATGGAACCACGTCCGGACTCATGGGACAGTGTGCGCATCGGTTGCGGGCCGCACCCTGTTTTCACCCCTGAGGGGTGGATACAATTTTACCATGGCGCAAACGAAAGCAACCGGTACAGCTCTGGAACGGTCGTGTTTGATCTCGATCAGCCCTGGAAAATCAGAAGGCGTGACAGTGACCCGTTTCTCTTTCCGCACGAAGACTACGAAATCCGGGGGTTTATGCCCCATGTAGTATTCTGCACGGGCCTGATCGAGCGGGGAGGCGATGTGATAGATCTGTATTATGGGGCTGCCGATGACAAAATATGCGGAGTTAGTACCAAAATGCCCTGAAAAACACGCATTTCAAGGCGGTGCATCAGATGCCCGGAACAGAAAAGTGTTTTCTTCGAATTCAAGAAACATTGGACAAACCAGTTTCAATCTATTATTTTGAGAAATTATCCGAATTTTGAGCATCGTTCTTGATAGCTCAACATTGTTCAACGCGGATCAGTCGCGGCAGGATTTCTCTGCCCAACCATCCAATCCGAGGGTTGAACATGCAGGTCCGAGATTCGTAGTCCCAACGTTGCCCCGGGATTACAACAATCGGATCAAAGTGACGTTTCCGTTACTAACCGTCTGAGCGAATTATCGTCCGGTTTCCTCCGGAGGAACCGCTCCAGATGCATGCCCTGTAAACGTGGCGCGCACAACGCTCGTTCATGCTTTTTCAGCCAAGGGCACCGCTCAGAGCTCAAGCAGGCTCTGCATCTGTGCCGAAAAGGAAGGATCGTTATCGGACCCAGCGAGACAGCATCATTGATCAACCATGAGCCGGCGAACAGTACGTCGGCGGCATCCGTATTTGCACAGACGCCATGTGACCACCTTCGTGAAGAAGTTCAATACCGGTCTGTCGATGTGGCGGTTACGGCAACCGAAGAGCGTGTTCTCAATTCGCTTTCGAACGCGGAAAACTCATCTCCTTCTCCCCGCACGCTTCGCACTGTACAAAAAAGCCTCAAGATCGTAAAAGAAATGGGGCCGGCCCAGGCGATCTGGACGGTCCTCCCTCTGCACCATCATCACAATGGAACTACACTCCAAGGGCGCATCCAGCTTACGAGCCGGAAAATCAACCGCACCTTTCGTCATTGTTCGAAGGCGGTGGTGTTTGCCATGACCCTGGGTCCCGAGATCGATCAGCTTATCGAAGAGACCCAGAGCAAGAATGTCTCTCGAGGCGTCGTTCTCGACCGGGCGGCTTCTATTGCCGCAGAACAGACGGTCGAAGCTTTCCATAAAAAAGTAAAGCAGTGCTGTGGCCCGGACATGGCTACGACGCACCGCTATTCTCCGGGGTATTGTGACTGGCCGATTGACGATCAGAAACGAATCGCGTCGGTGCTTCCACTGGAGAAATGCGGCATACGTGTCGGCTCCACTTCGTTACTTCAACCACGTAAATCAGTGACCGGGATAATCGGAATAGGACCGCGAGGAGTCGTTACCCAAAACGGTAACGCCTGCAAACTATGCGGTCACAGGTATTGTTCATTCCGGCGGAAAGGAAATATTTGAACATGAATTCATTAGAAAACCACATCCCACGCTACCGCCCATTATCGCAGGAACAGATCGAGCGCATTCACGCGGCAACTATGGAAGTCTTTTCCGAAACCGGTTTTGAAGTCCACAACCCGGAAGCATTCGAGATGTTTCGGAAAGTTGCCTCGGAGGTCGACACCGAACGCCAGATCATCAAGCTTTCGGAAAACACCGTTCGCGAGATCATCTCCAAAGCTCCATCGAAAATTACCCTCCACGGTCGCGACGAAAAACACGACTGTCATCTCGGCACCGGTAACGTCTATTTCGGCACCGGCGGAACTGCGCTGAACATTCTTGACTATCCAAGTCAGTCGACCCGCCCTGCTCAACTTGACGACCTGATCGATGTCATTCGCATTGCCGACCAGCTCGAGTACATACATCTCATGCTGCTTCCGACCTACCCTAACGAGCTTCCGGTAGAGCGTGTCGATGTCAACCGGTTTTACGCAGGTTTCATGTATACATCCAAGCATATCATGGGCGGGGTATACACGTCCGAAGGCATACGCGATGTAATCGCCATGGCGCAGCGAATCGCCGGGTCTCCCGAGGCTCTTCGCGAGAAGCCATTTCTTTCCATGATCACCTGTGGTATCAGCCCGCTTCGACTTGACGAAAAGTACGGGCAATACATGATGCAGGTCGCGCGTTCCGGTATACCGGTGGTTGTCCCGGCCGAACCGCTTTGCGGCGCTACTGCACCCATGTCGCTTGCCGGCAACCTCGTGGTACAGAACTGTGATGCGCTTATCAATGTAATGCTGACACAGCTGACCAACCCGGGAACGCCGGTGGTTTATGGTTGCGTTGCCAGTTCTACAGATTTACGTGACGTCAGTTACCTTGGTGGACCGGTCGAAAGCGGACTCATTAACGCCGCCACTGCACAGATGACCAAGTACTACGGCCTTCCCTACTACGCGACAGCCGGAATCAGCGATGCCAAGGTTCTGGATGCCCAATGCGGCTACGAATCGGCTATCAATAACCTGCTGGTCTCCATGGCAGGTGCAGATTTCATCCACGATGCCGCCGGTCTTATGGAATTTGCCATGACTGTCAGCAAGGAAAAGCTCGTTATCGATAACGAAATCCTCGGAATGGCACATCGTGCCTATCGCGGGATCGAAGTCAACGAAGACACTCTTGCTCTCGAGGTCATCAAAAATGTCGGTCCCGGTGGAAACTTCCTCACCACACGGCACACCCGCAAACACATGCGTAAAGAGCACTATTCCCCGCGCCTTTCCGACCGGGACAAACGGCAGGTGTGGGAAAACGAAGGCTGCCAGGATACAGCCGAGCGTGCCCACGAAATCGCACAGCGTTTCGTATCGAGCCGTGCCAGGACATATCTGGACGAAAAAGCCCAGAGCGATCTGATGCAGCAGTTTGATTCTATCGAAACTATGCCGCATGAGGAGGCTGTAAAAGCATGATCATCATAGCCGAACGTGTCAATGCAACCCGGCGGGCGATTCGCGACGCAATCGGAAAGCACGATGAATCGGTCATCCGCGAAGAAATCACCAGCCAGGACGCAGCCGGAGGTAACTACATCGACCTTAACGCCGGCACCGGCTCCGGGGATCTCGACCAGGAAGCCAACGATCTCTGCTGGCTGATCGATATCGCCCTGGAATGCACTCAGAAAAAGCTCTGCCTCGATTCCGCCGGAATCGAGGCACTGGAGCGAGCCGCCGAGCACCTGGGCAGCCGCCGCGACTGGATGCTCAATTCCGTCAATGCCGAATCCGAGGAACGCCTCCAAAGAGGACTGAACCTTGTCGCAAAGCACGAAGTTCCCGTTATTGCCCTTGCAATGGACAAAGACGGCATTCCGACAACCGCCCAACGCCGGCTATCGATTTGCGAGCACATACGATCTCGCGCTCAAGCCGCCGGAATACCAGACGAGAAGATCTTCTTCGATCCGCTGGTACTTCCTATTTCCGCGGATGTCGCCCAGGGAAATGTCACCTTCGACACTCTCCGCGGGATCAAGGAAAAGTTTCCTAAAGTAAAAACAACCATGGGCCTTTCCAACGCATCGCATGGATTGAAAAAGCGCATTCTGATCAACAGCGCTTTTCTCATGCTGGCGATCGGTAACGGTCTCGATTCAGCTATATGTGATCCGGGAAAACCCGAGATCAAACGTGCAATACTTCTTTCGGAACTGCTCACCGGACGCGATAAGCACTGCCGCAGATTCACCCGTGCTCTTCGATCCGGCACCTTTGAATAAGCCTTAGAAGGGGGAAAGTTCAGATCATGTCAGCAACAGATTTCCGGCAAGGTACGAGTGTCGAGCCTTTATGCCGGTTACCCGAAAGCCTCCTCGCTGAGCTTCACCAGGCATCCCTTAATATTCTGGATGATCCCGGGGTTGTCTGTTTCAGCGAAGAAGCAGCGGAGATATACTCTCAGGCGGGATGCAATGTATCACGCTCCGATCGCGATAATGCCTGGACCGTCCGGATCCCGGCAAGTATAGCGCAAGACGCTATCGAGTCGGCGCCATCGACCGTTACACTCGGTGCGCGTGATCCAAAGGACTCGCTTGTGCTCGAGTCCCGTACACCTCGGGTTTACTTTGGTACCGGATCGGAAACAAATGTCTTTCTGGAAACCGATCTTGAGGAATATCGTTCCGTTTCCGACCCTCAGAAATCGATCCGATACCCATCGTACCGAAGTGAGCGGGGTTCGGTGCAACGTCTCTGTGAATCGGCAAAGATTTGCGACGCCCTGGACAATGTCGACTTTTTTATTCGCAATGTAAACATCCAGGACGAAGCTATCACCGAAGAGAACAAGGACGTAAACATGTTCTTTGCCGGACTCATGTACATGACCCGTCATGTGCAGGCCGGATTGAACAGCCTGGACAAACTCGATGACATCATTACCATGGCGAAAGTAATCGCCGGTGATGAAGAAACCTTCCGGCAGCGACCGCCGATCTCGTTCATAGCCTGCCTGGTGAAAAGTCCGCTCCAGATGGTTGCGGATACCACCAAAAAGGTTATTGAAATCGCGCGGCGCGGCGTCCCGCTGGTGATTTCGTCTTCACCTCAGGGCGGCTCCACGGCACCGGTACAGGAAGAAGGCATGGTCGCCTTGATCAATGCGGAAATCCTCGCCGGCATCACACTTACACAGCTTGTTAACCCGGGAACGCCGGTCCTGTACGGCGCCGTGCCGGTTCGGGCCCGTCTCGACACCCTGCACGATCTCTATGGAGTACCTGAATTCGTCCATTACAATCAGGACTGCGTCCAAATGGCACGAATGTACCGTGTTCCCTGCTATTCAACAGCCGGCGTTGGTGATTCCCATGTACCCGGAATGCAGGCAAGTGTCGAAAAACTACTGACTCACCTTGGCGTTGCCTATTCCGGGGCGCAGTACATCCATTACGCATTCGGTCTTCTCGACCGGACCAACGTGTTCTGTCCGCTTCAGGCGGTCCTGGATGACGCAGCGCTGACAATGGTCCGTAACACCATCCGGCCTCCAAAATTCAATGAGACGGATTTAAATAAGGCGGTTTCGGAAGTACGCACGGTCATGGGTTCGGGCACCCGGCTGTTTGCTCGACACATCCGCAAACACCTGCGCCGCGGTGTCGTATCCGACCCCTACGAGCTTGCAGGAGAAGACACTCACGATACCGTTTTCGAACAGGCCCACGAACGGCTCAATCAGATTCGCAACTCCCAGGGAAACCGCCTCTCCGATTCGGTCATCGAACAGATCCGCGGTTCGGTACCTGGGCTGCTACCACAGGAAACTTTCAACATCTAAGTGAGGATACAATGAGTGGAAACAAATTGCTGGAAGAGCTGAAGCGCAGTGTCGTGATGGGGCATCTCGATCAGGACGATGAAGGATTCGAAGGTGACATGGAAGGACAGCCGGGTGTCATTGAACTGGTCGATCAGGCCGTGGAAGAAAACGTTCCCGTTGAGGATCTGCTCCTGAGTTTCAATACGGCAATGGCAATTGTTGGTGAGAAATTCGAATCGGGCGATTACATGATCCCTGATATGCTGGCCAGCGCAGAGTGTGTCGGTGAAGCCATGGACAAGCTGGCCCCCCAGCTTGCCGGCGGCGGACATACCACCAAGGGTAAGTTCATCATCGTGACGGTCAAAGGCGACCTCCATGACATTGGTAAGAATATCGTCTCGACCATGCTCAAGGGTTCCGGCTACGAAGTCACCGATCTGGGTATCAATGTGGAAACAGCGGATATTGTCAAAGCAGTCAAGGAAATCAAGCCCAAGTTTCTGGGCCTCTCCGCTCTTCTCACAACCACTATGGGTGAAATGCACTCGGTTATCAAGGAACTCGAGTCAGCCGGTCTTCGTGATGACGTTAAAGTGCTTATCGGCGGCGCCCCTACTTCTCCTGAATTCGCCAAAAAGATCGGTGCCGACCTCTACTGTCGTGACGCGTTCGATGCAGTCGACACTCTCAACAAGATTGCCGAGTCTGCATGAGTAAGGCTGGTGATGACGCATACACGCAGGCCGTGGGGTCGGGGCAGTACGAACAGGCAACCGGACTCCGCGGCAAATACGACAATGTCCGACGCTTCTGGGAAGATGAAGTCACGGGGCGGTTCTGCGCACCATTTTTAGAGCGGCTGTGCACGCGAAGACACGAGGAAGGCCGGAAACTTCGGCTATTGGACCTGGGATGCGGTTCAGGTGACGGATATCAGACACTGATGACCATGCGCAAGTCGCAGTCGAGTCTGTCGGCAGCGCAAAGCACGGTAATATCAGAAGGCGATGTCGAAGCCTACACGGGAATCGATCTGAACAGCGCGCTCCTGGAGCAGGCCAGCCGTCGTTACGAAAACGCCCGGAACATACAATTCCGACAGGGTGATCTCTCCGAAGGGCTGAAGCTTCAGGAGGGCGAAGCACCCTACGATGTCTATTTCAGTTCATTCGGGACCATGTCCCATCTTCACCAGGAAGAACTGGTGAAGCTACTTTCCGATATTGCTCGCCAGGCCCCTGATGGGGCGCTCTTTGTGGGAGACTGGATTGGCCGATACTCAATAGAGTGGCAGAATCTCTGGAACACCGATCTCGATTCCGAACAGTGGATGGATTATCGGATTTCCTACATCTACCCGGCGGAGATTCGTGACAAAATCGAAATTCAGATACTCCCGTTGCGCCTTATGGCCCCGCAGGAGATCGAACGGGCAGTGGCCAAAGCATCGGAAAAAACCGGAGTCAAGCTCCGGATCGCCCAAATGTTCGACCGGTCGCTCTGGATTGGACGACATATTGACACGGGCG